>NZ_JBANSN010000014.1:0-95703 GCF_037070215.1 Vreelandella arctica
ATGAAGTACACCTGGCTGCCCTTGAGTGCCTATCTCTCGTTTGAACGTCTACATGAAGAGGTACACCGCTTACTCGGTGGTTACGGAACTGATCACGCGATTAATTTTGAATAGGCACTTAGAGGCATAGTGATTATCCTTGGAAATTGAGTGCTGTTTTGCTAAGCAGCGCTCACTTTTTTATTAGTGTTTACTTCATGCTATGAGTGAAGGTATATCTTTATTAAAGTTGGATTAACTTATTATATCGTATTAAGCGTTATTATAAAGCTGCAATTCAAGTACTCGAACGCACTAAATGTGTATTATTGTGAACTCGACTATTGTTGCATTGCAGAATGAAAACTCCGCTTGAAAATTGAGTTTCAGAGATGTAGTTGGCAAGCTTGCCGCGGTCTAAGTTACATGCTTTAAGCAAGCACTTTTGATAGCGTCTTTATTGAGAAGGCAGCTGCTTGGCTGCTTTTTTGAAAATTTGTACAAGAGCGCCATACCTCTCAGACATGGCGCTCTTGTCGTTAATTACTCGTATCAGGCACTACCTCAGGCAAGGAAGTCCCACTGCACAGAATCAAGGTCGTGGCTGCGCATCTCATCTGAGAACATAAAGCCGTCCACTATCTCACTTAATGTGGCTTCAGCCATTTGTTCACTCCAGTACGCCTTACCGCTCTCATCTGCTTCGCGCCCCAACAGGCTTGTATAAAGCAAGTCTAGATAGTCGTCGTCCTCTTGCACTAACCGGCCCGATTCCTCCGAGTTCAGGATCGAAAGTGCCATATCTGCACGGCTCACCCCGTTGGCACTCTGCTGTGCCCAGTACTGCACGCCTTCTACATCTGCCTGGCGACCCAGCACCTGGGCATAAAGCCCGGTAATCCAGGCCAAGTCTTCATCGTAGCTCAAGGCCAACTCGTCGTCGGCAAAGGTGAGTGTCTCGATATTAATTAAGGTGTCGATATCCTCAGGTTCTGTCTTGGACTGCACGGTGATCACGCTGTGCTCCTGAGTGACCACATAGTCATCCCGGTTGCCCTCATAACTGACCGTGTCGGTGTCGCTGCCGCCGTGCAGCAGGTCGGCACCAGCGCCACCGAACAGTTCATCGTCGCCGCTATCGCCGAACAACCGGTCGTCGCCGCCCTCAGAGCCAATGGTGTCGTTGCCACCGCCGCCGTGCAGCTCGTCATCGCCAGCCCCCAACACAATGTATTGACTGGCATCATCACCAATCACCACGTTGTCACCGGCACCACCGCGGATAGTCGTAGCGCCGACAATACTGGCAAAATCGATATTATCGAGCTGGAGCTGGTTGCCTTGGGAAAGTGAGCGCACGTCGATCACAAATGCTTCCTGATGGCTATTGCCTGCGCCATCGTCGTCGCCGATACCGGTAATCTGAATGGGCGTACTGGTTGAGTTGCCGTTGTTGTCACTGATGACCAACGTGCGGATATCCAGCAGTGTGCCTTCCGGGCGGTTAGCGAGCCACTGCCCGGCCACACCGGTTTGCGCGCTCAAGTTAGCCGGTTGCTGTGCATCAATGCTGTTGATTAAATCGGCCAACGCTAGCTGTGGGTCAATCGCTGTGCGAGCCCCCTGGTTTACTAGGCTAACGCCACCGGGCAGCGTCGCGGTCACTTCGTTGGCGTTGCCACTGTTTTCTACCAGCTTGGCCGTACCGCTGCGGCTGCTGGTATTGGTAATCGTCTCGCTCACCGTTGGCTGGCCGGAGGGGGTACTCGGTTGGGGCTCGTCGGGGGTGGTCGGTTCTACCTGGATAGGGTCTGGGTTAGGCGAGGACTCGTTCACATTCGTTACAGTGACCGCCAGCGTTTGCGCGGTGGTGCCACCCTGGCCGTCGTCGGCGGTCACATCAACATGGTAGACGTTATCGTCATCGGCATCCGCGGGGGTTTCGAAGTTCGGGGCGCTGGTGAAGGTCAGCACCCCGCTGTTGGCGTCCAACGCGAACAGTGCCTGGTCGGTGCCGCCGGTCAGACGGTAGATCAGCGTGTCGCCGTCGGCATCCGTGGACGCCAGTGTGGTGACCGCTGTTGCGTTCTCGGCCACGCTCAAGGTAGGGGAGGTGGTGAGCACCGGGGCATCGTTGGTTCAAAGATGTGTGCTTCATTGATAAGGGCAAAAAGCTCTCCAACGTTTAACACGGAGCCTTTATCATCGGCTGCAGGCCACAAGGATCTTGGCTATTGAGGAAGACGGTCATAAAAGGGCTTTGACATGGCGGACACAAGCCGTCTACACGGGTATAATACATTTATCAACAGCCACGCTATTCACGGTGGGAGGTAAAGATCATGATAACGGCTACCCACAATCTCCTTGTCCAGCACCTGCTGGATGTTGCCTTTGACCTGGCCAACAATGCCGGTCGGCTTATTCAGCGCATTGCGGATACCCGGGGAAATACCAAACCTGGGGACGACACCTTCCAGCGTCTTGTTCGTAACGCTCAGGTGTCCTTCGATCAGCTAGTGGAAGATGCTGATCAATACATTCTGACGGTCGAAGAGAGCGGTGATGCCCCGCTGGATTACCGCTCACTGGAAGGGCTTGCCGAACGTTTACGCACTATCGAACGCGAAGTTAAGCGCTTGATGAATCATTCTGAGACACCCAGCGATATCATAGTATCGTTGGAGCAATGCGGTTTTCGCCGTTCTATTGCCAAGACCCGTAGTCGCATGACACTGGCAGCCCAAGTTTCCAAACAGCGGCAAGTGATCGCTAAGACATATGATACAACGGTTTCTCCGGCAGCCTATGCCGCCGCTGCCACGCTCATGACAGAAAAGCTGGGTGAGAAAGCGAGGCAGTCCGGTGATTGAGGTGGCGTTTCATCCAGAGACGGAACACTACTTCGACAGTATTGACACCACCTTTCCTGGGTTCAAGCAGGAACTGCTGGAGAGTTTCACTGACTATATAGCTTCCGGTAGGGAAGTCGTACCTGATTGCTTCGGTAATGATGCGCCCTATACGCAACCTTATGGCGCTTTTCGCGCGGGGTTGATGCATATCCACATTGCCGTCCCGCCGACGATCTTTCCTAAAAAGCGTCCCCAGGCTGACCGGAAATGTCCGCTGAACGCACCGGATCAAGACGCAGCCTTGGTTTACGTGCAAGGCGAACTGGAAGAAGACCATTACTGTTTGCTTGCCATTCTCTATCCAAACGCTCATCAGCAAGCAAGCGACAACCGCACGATCCCCTATCTCGCCCGTCTGGCTCAAGACTTCAAAGACCGACACTGAACTTTTGCATCCATCTACCCGGCAATCTACAGCGGTTAAAAGTTGCGTTTATGAAGGCACTCAAAACGCCGCATGTAGTGGTATGGGGCGCTCCTAGCGCCAAATCACTGCGCCAACGTCACCTCATCGCCAAAGGCAAGCCCCAGATCAGCTATCAGCAGCACTGCGTAAAATTTATCCATCAAAATCAAAGCGCCAATCCTCGGCGTCATCAAAGATGCAGGCGTGGCCATGCTACCGAGCCTGGGATATAGATCGGTTCATCGTAAAGGTAATATTTAAGCCTTTTTTAAGCGGTTTCCTTTAGAAAACGAGGTTTCCCGTTGGTTCGGAAATATCACAATGGCAATAAATAAAGATAAAACAAATGGTTAAGCGTATTTTGCTGGGGAGCTCACCGCAACTTCTTGACTATGGTCTCGCATGAATTCCGCACGCCGCTGGGTATCATGGCGGCGTCGGCGGATCTCATTGCCTGTAACTTGCCAGTAGATGATCAAGAATCAGCCGAGGAACTGGATCGCATCCACAGGGCCTCGCGGCGGTTAGGAAACTTGGTTGAGGGGTGCCTGGCGGACGATTGGCTGGAAAGCGTTTCACAGAGCCGCCGTTCAGGCGAGCTGGATGTCGGTGCCGTGCTGGCCGAACTGGCCAAGGAGTACAACGTGGTTCTACATGGGGCAGAAGAACCGCTCCGAGTAGATGCCGACCCCTATTTGCTGCCCATCGCCTTTTCCGCTCTGCTGGATAACGCCTGTAAATACACAGCCACGCCCGAGGGCGTCACGCTTTCGTGCCGCCAAGAGGGCAGGACCGTGGAGATAGCCGTACGTGACGACGGGCCAGGGATTGACCCTGCTGATGTGTCGCGCCTGTTCGAGAAGTTCTATCGCGCACGCCGCACTCAGCATAAACCGGGCGCCGGCCTGGGACTGCATCTGGTGCAGCGCATCGTTGCGCTGCACGAAGGGAGCGTTAAATTGGACCAAACCCATGGCACGATGTTTTGTGTCTCGTTACCAGTGCTTGAGGCTTAAATGGAGATTCCCATGTCCTCAATACGCATCGCGCTTGTGGATGACGAACCGGACTTTCGCCAGCCGGTGGCCCGCTACCTGCGCAAACGGGGGATGACGGTGTATGAGGTTGGCTCGATCGAGGCGTTGCAGCCCATACTTTCGGAGTTTGCACCGAACATCATCTTGCTTGATGTGGGCCTGCCCGGTGAAAGCGGCTTGGACGCGCTTAAACGCCTGCGCGAGGAAAGCAAAGCTGGGGTCATTATGGTGACGGCTCGTGGGGGGCTTGAAGAACGCATCGAAGGCCTCGACCGTGGCGCCGACAGCTATCTTTGCAAACCGGTGAGCATGCGAGAGCTGGAAGCCGTGGTGCTTAGCCTGTGGCGGCGGATTGGAAATGACGCAACGGCCGAGGCGGGCGCCGAAACGCCCAACGACCCAATGGCGGAGGAGTGGGTATTTGATGCCGAGGCCTGGGCACTTATCTCACCCGACGGCGAGCGCGCCCGGCTTTCCGCGGCAGAGTATGGCGTTCTCTCCCTGCTGACGGAGGTGCCTGGCAAGCCTGTGTCCCGCGATCACCTCTTTGTCGCCTTGAAGAAGCCACCGAGTGGACCCGATGACCGCAGCCTGGATGTACTGGTTTCCCGGCTGCGAAGGAAGTTTTCGACCTCGGCGTTCAAGCTTCCGATCCAGTCAGTTCGGGGGGTGGGCTACGTATTTCCCGGGCCGGTCTCGCGGCGCGGCTCGGTACCTGTGGTGAGCTGAGCTTATGTCGCCATTTGAGATTATTAGAGACCTCAAACATCTGCCTTGCGCCTAGATCGCCCTCTAGAGAAGATGTATTGGTGCTGGAATCTACAGCACCTGGTGCTGCACCCAGCCCTTGTAAGAGCTCGACTTGTCGGGCGAGGTGTGTCTGGTAAAGCGGAAGGCCGCCCTCAAAATAGCAGCATGGTTAGGCGTCAAAGTCCTCACCAGCCTCCTTGGCCTTCTAACAAACTGCGGGTGTTGTTATTTAACGGTAGGCGAAAATCGGCGCTGCCGAGCACCATAGCGTCGCCTGCTCTCACTACACGCGCACTTACGTAGACATAGTCCTGGCCTTGCGCGTAGGTGCCCATCAGAATGGAACGAGCGTTGTGCTGGGCGCTTAGGCGCTGCACTTGGCGGGAAAGAATTAACTCTCCCACACTCTCTTCAATAAACATGCTGTCGCGCATTTTGACTTCGCGGACTTCCATACCCTGGCGCGAGAGTGCTGATGCCATGATTTCAGAGCTGATCCGCCCAAGCGTGGAGGATTGGCTCAAATTGTCGATGCTGACAAAAGTAGCGGCAATCATGGGGCTGTAGCGCGTCAGTTCCGGGTTGCTAGCGATCATCTGTTCGGCAGCGGTATGCACCAATTCAGAAAGGTCGGGTTCCGGTTCCGCAGGAGGGTTGTTAGCATTACCCAGCGTGCCGCAGCCAGCCAGCAATAGTAGTGCCATGCTCATGACAGCAATACGGGTGATAGAGTGCGCGCGCAGTGTAGAAAAGAATGTGTTCAGCATGAAATTACCACGTATCAGTAAGAGGAACGGAGGGTGTGGTAGGCGCCTGTGGCACACGATGTGGGGCATATTGACGACGATCGCCCGCATTAATGTAGTAAATGTTGGATGACGAGTAGACAATTCGTTCGCCATCAACAATCTGGGTCGTCACAATGATCTCTTCGTTACCGGTATAGGTCCAACTACCGCTGGTGGTATCGGCGAGCATACCCGCAGGGATTAACGCCAGCGCTGGCTCGCTCCACTGATTAAAGGGAATGGTGGCCACGGCGATGCCAGCGGTTAGCGCAGTGAAAGCGCCTACCGGCGGGCGTACAAAATCGCGATCCCGATGTTCGACCACTTCGACATCAATGGAGATATTGGCGCTGTTGGCAGTGGGTACGGTAGTGAGGTTGGCGCCGCGTGAAACCAGCTCACTGGTAAGCAGCGTGCGAAAGCCACGCCCAAATTCGCCGCCGCTGTAGGCGTGTAAGTCACCCGTGTCGGCTTCTGTGATATATAAGTCGCGATTTCGAACGCGCTCACGTTGCAAAATGCTGGTAGCTTCGTGACGGGCGAGCACGTCCCAGTGATGGGCGGCCTGCATGCGTTGCTGCTCGGTATAGGGGTAAGTCGTAGCAATGGGCGCTTGTGATGTATTGGCATAGAAGCAGCCGCTGAGCATTAGGCTCGCCAGCCCCACGCTAACAGGACGTATGAAATAGGGTAAACGACATAATAGGGGACGGATGCGCACCTGCGGGTTCCTTTTTGCTACAAAACGGCTTTTGATAGACTGTTCGCTATGCTTAGTTTGCCATGCCTAATTCGACGTACCTAGCGCTAAGTGCCTAGTCCTAAGTGCTAGGTTCACAGTACTGGGTTCAAAATACATGATTAGATCTAAATAGCTAAATCGGCCAAGAGGTTCAAAACTTGAGTCAACTACCCCCGCCTGAAGGCGGGAGCTTGTGACAACACGCTGGGTTGACCAGGGAGAGCGGTAGCCAACCCGCTACGTTGATAACAGGTCGCCAAAACTCACCGGCAAGTGCTTCCTCAGCTTGCCGCTCTGAAAGGTCAGGATCATGCGGGCGCAAGGTAAAACGCCGAAGGTCTTGATCGCTGTTGGCAGCGCTATCGTCAGCAGGAGCCGGTTATCGACATTCCCGAGGGGAGACGGGGCGCACGCCTCGCGACACAAGACCCGTAAGGGTATTTACACAGGAGAAAATCGCATGGCGGTTTTCGTCATAGACAAACAGAAGCAACCGTTGATGCCGTGCAGCGAAAAGCGCGCCCGCTTGCTGCTAGGGCGCGGTCGTGCCGTGGTGCATAAGCGTTACCCGTTTACCATTCGACTGAAAGATCGGGTGGGCGGAGACATGCAGCCGCTACGCCTGGGCATTGACCCTGGCAGCAAGACCACTGGGTTGGCGCTGATGCGCGAAACCGACACTGAACAGCGTCATGTGCTGTGCCTGTTTGGGCTGGTGCATCGTGGGTACCAGATAAAGAAATCGCTGGAGCAGCGCGCTGCCTTTCGGCGTCGTCGCCGGTCGAAGAATCTGCGCTACCGCGCCCCGCGCTTTAACAATCGCACCAAGCCCAAAGGTTGGCTGGCACCGTCGCTGCAGCATCGCGTTGACACCGTGATGGCCTGGGTAAATCGGCTCAGTCGCTTGGCACCGATCACCGGCATCTGCCAAGAGTTAGTGCGCTTTGACACGCAACAGTTGGAAAACCCAGAGATTAGCGGCGTCGAGTATCAGCAAGGCACGCTGTTGGGCTACGAGGTGCGCGAATATTTACTGGAAAAGTGGGGGCGCGAATGTGCGTATTGTGGCGACACAGACACACCACTTGAAGTCGAGCATGTGGTGCCGCGTTCACGCAGCGGTTCGAATCGTGTCAGCAACTTAACGCTGAGCTGCACCCCTGTAATCAGGCCAAGAACAGCCAGGCATTGGCTGACTTCTTTGCCCACGACAAGGGACTGCATCGCCGCTTGAAAGCCAATGGCCACACCGCTGCCATTCGACTAGAGCGGGTACAGCGCCAGCTCAAGCAGTCATTAAGAGATGCCAGCGCCGTCAACGCGACCCGTTGGGCGCTGTTCTCCGCGCTCAAGACCACTGATTTGCCGGTCGCCGTCAGCAGCGGCGGCCGCACCAAATACAACCGCCAGCGACTGGGCATCCCTAAAACCCACGGCCTGGATGCTGCCTGTGTCGGTGCATTTGACACGCTTCACGCTTGGCAGGTGCCTACCTTAACCATCAAGGCGATGGGGCGTGGCAGCTATCAACGCACGCGCCTGAACAAGTACGGCTTCCCACGCGGCTTTTTGATGCGACAGAAGCAAGTAAGAGGCTTTCAGACCGGCGACATGGTGCGTGCGCTGGTGCCCACCGGCAAGAAAGCCGGAATGCATACGGGGCGTGTCGCGGTGCGTAAAACCGGCAGCTTCAATATCCAAACAGAACACGGTGCGGTGCAAGGGGTTTCGCACAACTACTGCACCGTGATCCAGCGCGGTGATGGCTACGGCTATCACCACACCCCCTCTATCAACCTAACAGGAGGAGCGGGACAGGCGGTGGCGTGATCCAAGTCGCCCTGCGGGCGACGCGCTCTCCCTCCTCGCACTAAAAGTACGAGGTATCCCGCGTAAAATCTGATGAGCGATAATACCAATGCTTGAAGATCACCGCGGCGGACCGCGCCATGATTCGCTGATGTCGGCTTATCATGAAAGTGATAGCAATAGCGGTTGGATGATTAGCTATCTGGATATCATGACGTTGTTGGTGGCTCTCTTCGTCGTCATTATCGCCGCGACAGGGGCGAACCATTCAGAGTGGTTGGCAGGCGATACAGCAATTGACGCTAGTCAATCGTCATCGCCTTCGCTGGAAATCCCTTTGCCTGAGTCGTTAGCAAACGCCATGCCTGAGCGCGTTGGTAGTGCCGCCTGGAGTGGCGCAGGGCTGAGCCCGATGGCGGTGAGTGCGTCGCTGGGGGTGGCTGGCTTGCCTAAGCTGTCTCGGTTACCCCGGCGGCGCGTTAGCGTTGGTGTACCGCCGCTGTTGGCCGCGCCGAAACCTGTTGAACCGGCCATTACCCTCCCTAAACTGCTAATGCCTGCGGGCAGTGATGATTTTTCATCGCCTCTGGCGGATTACATGGTGGTGTTAACTGACCGGCCCCCGGTAAATGTGCAGGTTGTCAGCGACGAGTCAGTGGCGGGTGCGCTTGCCCTGAACCAAGCGCTTTCCCAACGCGTTGAGGAGTCTACCTATCTGCCCGACCTGGAAGGTGTTGAAGTATCACGAGTGGCGGAAGGCATTAGCCTGCGTGTACAGGATCAATTGCTGTTTCCTTCGGCGACGGCTGAGTTAACCAACGACGGGTCATCATTAGTCGGCAGTTTGCTGGAAACGATTCAGCGCTATGATGGCGAAGTATGGGTGGAAGGCCATTCGGATAGTCAGACGATTAGCACCGATGAGTTCTCTTCCAACTGGGCGCTTTCAAGTGCGCGCGCCATCGCCATTGTTGAGGCGCTGGAAGCGTCGGGCGTCGATGCTGAGCGTCTCCGGGCCGTCGGCTTGGCAGCCACAAGGCCGCTGGAAAGCAACGCTAGCGCAGAAGGGCGGGCTCGCAACCGGCGGGTTGAGGTGGTTATTCATGTGGAGTAAGGGTCGGTTTGGGTGTGTTCAGCGAACGAGAAAATCGCCTAACTCTTCGTAAAATTTGAATTTAGAATCTGCCGACAGTAGCTGTGCCTGATGATCTAAAGCTGTCGCGATGATAATACGATCCTGTGGATCACTGTGATGCCTTGGCAGCGAGACAGCACGTTCAGCGATGGCGGGTGTAATGGGTAAAAGAGCGATGCTTGATGCGTCAAGCGCCTGCTCGAACCACCATTCCAGAGCGCAACCTAGCTCAATGCGCTTGTGCTCAACTAGCCAGGCCACCTCAAACAAACTGATTGCACTTACCCCGACACTGACATCGGTTTCAATCGCATCACGCCAGTGGTGCTTTAGCCGCTCGTCGCCAGACATCCACCATAGCCAAACATGGGTATCTAGCACTTGCATTAGGTTAAATCCCAGCTTGAGTCTGGCACTGTGTCTAAAATATCTGCTTTAAAAGCAATGGGCGGCACTTTGGCTGGATAACGCTGAATGGTTGTCTCATGATCAGGTTCAGCACTATCTTCAGCTAAAACAATAATTTTCACATGACGATTTTTCAATTTTTCAAACTGTGGAAGACGGATGTATTCGTTTTTGATATCTGCTTCAAACTCGATGGCGTACATGACAAACCCTCAGAAAAACCTTTGAAATTCAGAATAGCACATTTGAAATTCAGGCCCTAGATTGCTTCACTGCATTCGTAAAGCCATGGGAAGGTGTAAAGAATAAAGAGAGAAATTGATAAAAAAACCCGCCGGGGGAGGCGGGCATGAAAGGGCTTGGCTCACTGCAGCCCACTGGCATCAGGTGAGGGGTGTACAGGATTACCAGTGGGTACAGGTTTGGTGTAGCTATTTATAAGGCCTTGCCAAGTGCTGTCTCAGTTTTTTTATGTTCTGCCTCATTCTTTTAATAGGTAGCGCCGCGACAAGTGCACTAATGTGTTTCATGCGTTTTTTTGGTGCATTCATGCTGCTTCTTTTTGGTGCTTGGGATTGTGGCGTGACATTAAATTTTAAAAAATCCCGGTAACCCTCTGCTAAAGCTACACTTCTCTGATTTGGCTTATAACTTGCTATCCTTTTCAAAGCCAATTACTCGTTGGTCATCGCCATAGGGCATCGCAAGCTACTATCTTGACGATGTGCTAAGACCGAATAGAGGTAGTGCCATGCCGGAATCCAATCAGTTTTCAGCGCCGCTTTCTCCGTCGCCTTCTCCGTCACCATCGCCGGTAGACCCTGCGTTTCAGCCGCGTCTAGTCGTGACCGATTTAGATGGTTCGCTGCTGGATCACCATAGTTATGATTTCAGCCCCGCCGCGCCTTGGCTTGCTCGTTTAAAACAAATGGGCGTGCCGGTCATTCCGGTTACCAGTAAAACCCGTGCGGAGTTGATTCCGCTGCGCGAAGCGTTGGGCCTGACGGGTACGCCTTTTATCGCTGAAAATGGAGCGGTGATTGGCTTGCCGCCAGGTTGGTGCCATGCGCGGTTAGACCGCCCTGGTGGCGGTCGCGATGGGGTTGTGATTAAACACCCTGGGGTGGATATTGGCTTTATTCGTGCGCGCTTAAAGGTGTGGCGCGAGCGTTTGGATATTCAATTTACCCGGATGGGTGAGCTGAGTGTGCAGGAGGTCATGGAGCTGACTGGATTAGACGAGCCCCGCGCCCGTGATGCGCGGCAGCGGGAAGGCAGCGAGCCGCTGTTGTGGAAAGACAGTGACTCAGCATTAGAAGCGTTTCGCGCTGCACTGGAAGGGGATGGCCTGCAGCTAACACAAGGCGGACGTTTCTTTCATGTCATGGGGCGCTCGGCGGATAAAGGCAGCGCAGTCGAGTGGTTGGTGAAACGCTTTACGGCGTTAAGAGGTCGCACGCCTCTTTCATTAGGGCTGGGGGATGGGCCGAACGATATCTCTATGCTTGAAGCGGTTGATCAAGCCGTCGTCATCCGCGGTTGCCACGACTTAGTCGTAGAGCTGCGTAACACTTCGCTATATCGCACGGAAGCAACAGGGCCGGCCGGCTGGGCAGAGGGGGTTGCCCACTGGTGGGGGCGAGATGACCGCCGTTTAGCGACGGCGGAGAAAGGTGATGCTGTGGTTTGAGAACAGACGTTATTTGAGAACGGTTCAGTAGTTGAGAACCGTTCCATGAATCCAGGGAGGCAAGCGCATGAGTGACTTTCATCAAAATGGGATTATTACCGACTTCCATAACCTGACTAAGCGTTCAGTAGAAGCACTTGAAGAGGAGCTATGCCAATTTTCCCGACGGCGGCCGATGGGGTTGATTCTACCGTCGCTTTTTTCCGAATTGGAAGGACCTGCGCTTTCAGCGATTGTTGATGAACTGGTTAAGGTGCCTTACCTCAGTGAGATAGTCATTGGCTTGGATCGCGCCGACCGAGAACAGTTTTTATTCGCCCGTGAATTTTTCTCCCGGCTGCCGCAACATACGCGCATTTTATGGAACGATGGCCCGCGCCTGAAAGCGCTCGATGCAGAATTGGAAGAGCATGGGCTAGGGGCGTTGGAGCCAGGTAAAGGGCGCAATGTGTGGTACTGCGCAGGTTATATGTTGTCGTCTGGGCGCTCGACGGTGGTCGGGCTGCATGATTGCGATATCCTCACCTACGACCGCGGGCTGCTGGCGCGCTTGATGTATCCCGTCGCTCATCCTAATTTTAATTATAGTTTCTGCAAAGGCTATTACCCGCGTATTGCGGAAGGCAAGCTCAATGGCCGTGTCTCTCGACTATTAGTCACACCGCTGCTGCGGGCGCTTAAAACCGTTTGCGGGCCGCTACCGTACCTCGACTACTTGGATAGTTTCCGTTACCCGCTTTCGGGCGAGTTTGCGATGCGTAGCGAAGTGCTGGAAGGCATCCGTATCCCCGCTGATTGGGGGCTGGAAATCGGTGTGCTATCGGAACTGCAGCGCAATTACTCACTGCGCCAGCTCTGCCAAGTCGATATTGCCGATGCCTACGACCACAAGCACCAGCCGGTTAGCGAAGATGATCCCAATGGCGGCTTAAACCGCATGAGCTTGGATATCTCAAAAGCGCTCTATCGCAAATTAGCCACTCAGGGCATTACCTTTAGCAGCGAAGATTTCCGCACGCTCAAAGCGACTTATTACCGCTTTGCATTGGATTTGATTGAGGCCTACGACCACGACGCCACCATGAACGGCCTGAGCCTTGACCGTCATAGTGAGGAGCAAGCGGTCGAGCTATTCGCCAGTAATCTACTCGAAGCGGGCAACCTATTTTTGGATAACCCTAGAGAACGGCCCTTTATTCCCAGCTGGAACCGCGTACAGGCAGCCGTGCCCGACCTCCTCACGCGTATGCACGAGGCGGTCGAACTGGATAATCAAGGTAAGGTTTAACGCCACAAACGGCGGAATGAAAACAGGCCAGCTGCCCATCGGTAGCTGGCCTTGTTTTTAGCGTGTATTAAAAATCGCTGTCCTGATAAGCAGCCCGTGGCGCCGTTGATGACGCTGGTAAGCTTGCCTGCATACGCTCCGTGGACTGATTAATACGGAAGTTGGCCACCAGCTGGCGCAGTTGGGTGCTGAGTTGCGCAAGCGTTTGGGTCGCATGATTGCTCTCTTGCACCAGGCTGGCATTCTGCTGGGTCATTTGATCCATTTGCGTGACGGCTTGGTTGACCTGTTCGATACCGCTGCTCTGTTCAATGGTGGCGGCTGAAATTTCCTGCACCAGTGTGCTGAGTTGCTTGATGTCATCGACCATGCCATTGATAACATCGCCGGTCGCCTGAACCTGGCGGCTGCCTTCCATTACTTTGCTGTCCGACGCTTCGATCAGGATTTTAATCTCTTGTGCGGCAGAGGCGGAGCGGCTGGCAAGTTGACGAACTTCATTGGCCACCACCGCAAAACCGCGCCCTTGCTCTCCAGCGCGCGCGGCTTCAACGGACGCGTTCAGGGCCAAAATGTTGGTTTGGAAGGCAATGCCATCAATCGTGTTGACGATGCTGCTCATTTGCGTGGCGCTTTCATTAATCGTCGCCATGGTGGTGATCACCGTGGACATCGAATCACTACCCCGCTGAGCGCTGTCGGCGGTGCGGGTGGCAAGCGTACGCGCATGGTCTGCGTGTTCTGCATTCTGCTTAACGGTAGCCGTGAGCTGTTCCATGCTGGAAGCGGTTTCGGCTAGTGAGGCTGCCTGCTCTTCGGTGCGTGTCGAAAGCTCTTCGTTGACGCCCACAATTTGCTCGACACCACTATTGACCTGATTGGCTCCGTGATGAATATCGCCGATGGTGACAGCCAGGGTTTCCCGCATACGGTTAATATCAAACAGTAAGCTCTGCTGATCTTTCGCTGAAAGCTGGGTTACCTGGGTCAAGTCACCGTCGGCGATATGACGTACAACGCTGGCGGCGTAGCGTGGGTCGCCGCCTAAACGACGGGAAACATCCCGGATCACCCAGCCCATCAGCAGCGTTACCGGTAAGCCGATGATTAAAAGAATGATCACTGAGCGAATCAGGCCAGCAATGAAGGCTTCGTTAATATCATCGACATAAACACCTGCCGCCATTGACCACTGCCATTCAGGGAGATAAGCCACGTAGCTGATTTTGGGTACCTGCTCATCGCCGGTAATACGACGCGAGTAGTAGTCAACATGACCCCCGCTGGATTGAGCGGCCTCACGAAAAGCGGCGTAAAGATCCATGCCGCTAGCGTCTTGATAAGCGCTCATGTCTTCACCGCGGGGGCGATTGGGGTGGGAAACAATACGTAGGTCGTCGTCGAAGGAAAATAGGTATTCACCGCCGCCAAAACTGACGCTGGACATATTATCGATGGCGCGCTGCTGCGCCTCTTCTTCGCTTAGCTCGCCAGTGGCCACCCGTTCTTGTAGGGCTTCAATTTGGCTATGCACGCTCTCGATCACGTATTGAATGCTGTCGCGTCGTTCACTCTCAATCGTTTGTCTGTTTTCCAACGCTAGCCAGCCAACTAACAACAGCATGGCAATCCAAATGATACCCAGCGTTCCCCAGAGTTTTTGCGTCGTCGTTAAGCGTGTCATGTTTTTCCTAGCCGATTTATGTAAGCAACGTTTTTATCGGCTAGAAACGACAATACCTTAGCTAAATATAATATAAATGCCGCTGCGGCACAGTTCATGGCCGTGGCAGCATAAGTTGTGATTGCTCACTATGTTCGTAGGATATGGGGGAGGGGGCACATGACTGAGGGGATATCGCTCAATGAAAGGGACTCCTCCCCTCTCGAAGCTTCAAAGAGCTACATTGATAGTTGAACCACTTCAATGCGGAGGGGAAGAGTCATGAACAAGCATAAGACAATAGGTATTGATCTGGCAAAGCGTGTTTTCCAAGTGTGTGTTGTCGACACCCGCCGCCCGCGTGCTCAGGTCAACAAAGAGCTTAAACGGCATCAGGTCTTGGATTTTATGCGCCGCCAACCGGCCTGTCGGGTGTTCATGGAGGCGTGCGGTGGATCGCATTATTGGGCGCGACAGCTGCAGGCCCTCGGCCATAGCGTTGCGCTCATTTCACCCCAGTTTGTGACGCCCTTTCGCAAGGGGCACAAGACCGATGCCAATGACGCGCTCGCGATCGTTGAGGCCGGGTTGCGCCCTGATATGCGCTTCGTGCCGCTCAAAAGCGTCGAGCAACAGGATATTCAGAGCCTGCACCGCATTCGGGAAAGGTATATTCATCAACGCACCCAGTTGATCAATCAGGTTCATGGGTTATTGCAGGAATATGGAGTGATCAGCGGTCGGGGACAGAAAGCGTTAAAGCAACGTGTCTGGCTCGCCCTGGAAGATGCCGATAACGAGCTTTCGATGCTGATGCGTGACTTGATTGCCGAGCAAATGGCGGAGCTGGATCGACTCAACGAGCGTATTCAGTCACTGGATAAGCGCGTGGAGCAGATGAGCCGTGCGGTGATGCCTTGTCGCCAACTGTTGGCGATTGAGGGAGTGGGACCGGTGGTCGCCACCCAGCTCTATAGCGCCCTCGGTAACGGCGACGCCTTCAAGAAAGGTCGCCAAGCATCAGCCTATCTGGGGTTAACGCCGACACAACACAGCAGTGGTGGCATCGCGAAGATCAAGGGCATTGGCCGAACGGGGCAAATCTCGCTGAAAGCCGCCCTGATACGCGGCGCACACTCGGCCATCAACACCGTGGGTGACAAGCAGGATGCCAAAAGCCGTTGGCTACGCGCGCTGGTCGCACGCGTTGGCAAGAACAAAGCGGCTGTCGCGTTAGCGAACAAGACAGTGCGAACCGCCTGGGCGGTTCTGCACAGCGGACAGTCCTATTGTAGAGAGTTTAACGACGGTTCAGCGCTGATGGCGAGCTAAGCGGTAGCACCACCAGCGCCTAAGCGCCGAGAGGCGACTACCTTGTTGCCGGGCAACGATTGATGAAAAACAGGTCAGACCGACCTTCTCAAAACCTGATCATCGCGATGGCTGAAGAAGCCTCCCGCTCGTTGAGGAGAGAAGGTGCGCGATGTTCATCAGGGTCAGGGGATAGCGTCCCCATCAAGAGACCGACTATACGCACGCATCGGCTTATGTTTTTCCATCATCGTCGCTTGCAACCGGGGAGGAGTCCCTATACGCGATGACAAACATAAAATCGCGAGCGATATTAATGCTAATGCTAAAAATCGCTGTCCTGATAAGCAGCCTGTGGAGTAGGTGAGGAGGCGGGTAAGCTTGCCTGCGTATGCTCTGTGGACTGATTAATGCGGAAGTTGGCTACCAACTGACGAAGCTGGTTGCTTAGCTGGGCCAGGGTTTGGGTGGCCTGAGTGCTCTCTTGCACCAGGCTGGCATTCTGCTGGGTCATTTGATCCATTTGCGTGACGGCTTGGTTGACCTGCTCGATACCGCTGCTCTGCTCAATGGTGGCGGCTGAAATTTCCTGAACCAGTGTGCTGAGCTCCTTGATGTCATTGACCATGCTGTTAATCACATCACCGGTGTCGCGAACCTGGCGGCTACCTTCAACCACTTTGCTGTCTGATGCTTCGATCAGCGTCTTGATCTCTTGTGCAGCAGCTGCCGAGCGGCTGGCAAGTTGACGAACCTCATTGGCCACCACCGCAAAACCGCGCCCTTGTTCTCCAGCGCGTGCGGCTTCAACGGACGCGTTCAGGGCCAAGATATTGGTTTGGAAGGCAATACCATCAATCGTGTTGACGATGCTGCTCATTTGCGTGGCGCTTTCGTTAATGGTGGCCATCGTGGTCGTAACGGATGACATCGAATCGCTGCCGCGCTGAGCACTGTCGGCTGCCCTGGTGGCAAGTTTGCGCGCATGGTCTGCGTGTTCCGCGTTTTGCTTAACGGTGGCCGTGAGCTGTTCCATGCTGGTGGCTGTTTCGGCCAGCGACGCTGCCTGTTCTTCGGTGCGTGTCGAAAGCTCTTCGTTCACCCCTACAATTTGCTCGACACCGCTGTTGACCTGATTGGCTCCTTGATGAATATCACCGATGGTAGCGGCTAGGGTTTCCCGCATACGGTTAATATCAAACAGTAAACTCTGCTGATCTTTCGCTGAAAGCTGCGTTACCTGTGTGAGATCACCGTCGGCGATATGGCGCACCACGCTGGCGGCGTAGCGGGGGTCGCCGCCTAATCGACGGGAAACATCGCGGATCACCCAGCCCATCAGCAGCGTTACCGGCAGGCCAATGATCAGCAGTATCCCGATTGAGTGAATCAAGCCGGCGATAAACGCTTCATTGATATCATCAACATAAACGCCCGTTGCCAGCGACCACTCCCATTCGGGTAGGTGTGCTACGTAACTGGTTTTTGGCAACTGTTCTTCGCCACCGGCGCGAGTAGAGTAGTAATTGACGTGGCCACCGCCTGCCTGGGCAACACGCAGTAACTCTGGGTATAGCGCCATACCGCTGGCGTCCAGATAGTCGGTCATATCAGTGCCGGATTCGCGGCTGGGGTGGGAAATAACCAGTAAGTCGTCATTGAAGGAGAAAATGTATTCGCCTGCCCCAAAGCTCACACTAGACATATTGTCGATGGCGCGCTGCTGCGCTTCTTCAAGACTGAGCTCCCCAGCGTTTACCCGTTCCTGCAGAGCTTCAATTTGGTTTTGTACACTTTCGACCACGTACTGAATACTGTCGCGGCGTTCGCTGACAATTGTTTGACGGTTCTCAAGGGCTAACCAACCTACCAAGAGCAGCATAGCTATCCAGATGATGCCCAACGTTCCCCAGAGTTTTTGTGTTGTTGTTAAACGAGTCATGTTTTTCCTTTTTTGTAATTGAGTAGTTCTGCCCCTATTTATTCCTATCGGCCTAAACAAGGCAAAGATTAATGAAATGTTTCATATCTGCTGCTGGGTGTATCACTTCTCTTTTGTGAATAGTAGCTGCTGCAATATTCAAAAATAGTCTAACGATAGAACCTGGAATGCACTATGCTGTCTTTAAAGCATGAGAATGCGATTACCACTAATGGGAGGCAGCAATGCAACGCCCAATCGTTAAGCACTTTTTTGATGAACCCACGAACACCTTTAGCTATGTCGTTCAAGACCCCGATAGCAGTGCCTGCGCGATCATAGATTCGGTGCTCGATTTTGATTATGCCGCAGGGCGAACGGATGTGCGTTCAGCTGACAACATCATCGCCTTTGTTCGCGAACACCAGCTCGACGTCGCCTGGATTTTGGAGACCCATGTGCACGCCGACCACCTTTCGGCAGCCCCCTATCTGCATGAGCAGTTAGGAGGCAAAACCGGCATCGGTGCCAAAATAGTCAAGGTGCAAGAGATCTTCGGCAAGGCGTTCAATGCGGGTACCGAATTTGCTCGGGATGGCAGCCAATTTGATGCGCTGTTTGAAGAAGGGGATACGTTCAACATTGGGCAATTACAGGGCCGTGTACTGCATACCCCTGGTCATACGCCCGCCTGCTTAACCTACGTAGTGGGGGATGCTGCCTTTGTAGGGGATACGCTTTTTATGCCGGATTATGGCACCGCGCGGTGCGACTTTCCCGGCGGCGATGCACGTACCCTGTATCACTCTATTCAAAAAGTGTTGGCGCTGCCCGAGCAGACGCGGCTGTTTTTATGCCACGACTATAAAGCCCCCGGCCGCGATACCTTTCAGCATGAAACCAGCGTAGCAGAACAGCGCAGTGAGAATGTGCATGTTCACGAAGGTGTCAGCGAAGAGGCGTTTGTGAAGATGCGCACCGAGCGTGATGCCACCTTAGGCATGCCACGGCTCATTATTCCTTCGGTTCAAGTCAATATGCGTGCTGGAGCGCTGCCTCCGGCGGAAGAGAATGGCACGGTCTATTTAAAAGTGCCGATTAATTTTTTCTAACCGTTTCTATTTTTTTCACCTGTGAAAGCGGAATGCTTGGGAGACACCAGTGGATTGGACAGCAGGTTTACAAGGCTTAGCTGGGGGCTTGCTGATTGGGCTTTCCGCCACCTGGCTAATGGCAACGTTAGGGCGTATCGCGGGGATTAGTGGGATCGTTGGTAACTTAATTACCCAACGTCCCAAAGGCGATAGTGCTTGGCGAGTGGCGTTTGTTTTAGGGCTGATTAGCGGGCCGCTATTGATCATGGCATTAGGTGGCGGTTTGGGAAACGTGGCGGGGAGCCCGGGTGAAGTGATTGGCGCGCCAGCCGGTGGCGTCGGATTGATGTTGGTGGCCGGCTTGTTGGTGGGGGTGGGCACGGGGCTTGGTAGCGGCTGTACCAGTGGGCATGGCGTATGTGGCCTAGCACGCTTGGCGCCACGCTCCATGGCAGCCACCGGTATGTTTTTGCTGACGGCGCTAGTGACCGTTTATATCTCGCGCCATCTGTTAGGCCTAGGCGGTGTGCAATGAACAGGAGTGTCATGAACAGTAAGGCGATGAAAACAGCGGCTGGTTATGCGGCAGGGTTGATTTTTGGTTTGGGTTTGGCAATTTCCGGCATGACCGACCCCGCACGAGTGCTGGGGTTTTTAGATGTAGCGGGCGCCTGGGATCCGACGCTGATGTTTGTGCTTGGCGGGGCCGTGGTAACCACCTTTATCGGTTATCGGCTGGTATTCAAGCGTTCGGCACCACTGTTGGGCGGCGTCTTTCAGTTACCCACCAAGAAGGAGCTGGATGGCAAGTTGCTGGGCGGCGCTGCGCTGTTTGGCATTGGCTGGGGGCTTTCCGGCTATTGCCCTGGGCCTGCAATCGCCTCTATCGGCGGCATATCACTCCCGCTAGCGGCCATGCTGGTGACGATGGTGCTGGGGTGGTTTGCCGCCAAAAGGCTCGGTTAATACGTCGGATTTATATGGCTGCTACTGCTAACGCCCTTGCCTTTATTGCAAGGGCGTTTTGTTTTCTTAACGCTGAGTTAATGCGTGGCCGTCATGCTGTGAGGTAATAAAAAGGAAACCATTATGCACGTCTTGCTGATTGAAGATGACCCGCTGGTGGCATCGGGTATCCGCTCTGGATTAATGACCTTCGATTTTGTCGTCGACCACGTCTCCACGTTGAACGCTGCTCGCCAATCGATGCGAACAGTTACTAGTGATGTGGTCATTCTTGACCGTGGCTTGCCGGATGGTGATGGCCTGCAGCTGTTGGCCGAGTGGCGTCAGCAGGGCGTCAATGTGCCGGTGTTGGTTTTAACCGCAAGAGATACCGTGCGAGACCGGGTGGATGGCCTGCAGGGCGGTGCCGATGACTATCTGGTCAAGCCCTTCGATCTGGATGAATTAGTCGCGCGCCTGCACGCTTTGCTGCGCCGTGTGGCAGGGCGCAGCAGCGGCATGATTTCCCATGGAGCCCTTGCGTTAGATCCCGCCGCCCGCGAAGTGTATGTCGAAGGGCAACTGATCACCCTATCTCGCCGTGAGCTGGTGCTGCTGGAAACCTTCCTGCAATCGCCGCGCAGCGTACTGTCGGCCGATCAGCTCAAAGACAGCCTTTATGGCATGAATGATGATGTCGAGAGCAATGCGCTGAATGTGCATATACACCATCTGCGCCGCAAGCTCGGGAGCGGGGTGATCGAAACGGTGCGCGGGCTTGGCTATCGACTGGGCAAGCCTGAGGCGGTGCACTTGGCGGGCACGCCCTATGAGTGTGAGATAGATAAAGGCCAGCTATGAGTTTACGTGCCCGCTTACTAATCACCCTGGGGCTAACCCTGGCGTTGCTATGGGGTATCGCAGCCGCGTGGCTGATGCGTGACCTGGAAGACAAATTTGTAGAAACCCTGGATCAACGCCTGGCGCAGTCGGCGCGAATGGTGGCTGGGCTGGTTTTGCAGCTTCCCCTTGACGTATGGGAGGACGCCGAACATCCGGTGCTCTCCATTCCCTCTATTGAAGGGCTGGCCTGCCAGGTGCATTCCCCCCAAGGCGAGGTCATGGCGCGCACCCATGCCGATATGGACGATGTGCTGACGCCGGGAGAGGGCGGGCACACCTATCGTCAGGCTGGCGATGTGACCTGGCGGGTCTTCACCTACGAGCGCAATGGCATCGTGATTACCACCGCCGACCGGATGGATGAAAGGAACATACTGCTTAGCGGCGTTATTCGGGTAGCGGTGGTGCCGTTTGTGGTGGCACTGGTGGGCAGCATGGTGGCGTTGTGGCTAGGTATCTGGCGTGGGCTGGCACCGCTGACACGCTTGCGAGAGTCGCTTGCCAACCGCCATCCAGATGCGCTGGCCCCGGTGGCTACCTACGGCTTGCCAAAAGAGATCCGGCCTCTCATTACAACGCTTAACGCGCTGTTGGCGCGGGTGCAGCAAACCATTATCCGCGAACAGCGCTTTACCAATGACGCTGCGCACGAGCTGCGCACGCCGCTGACGGCCATCAAGACTCACCTGCAAGTTGCCCGGCGCGTTGAAGGGGAGGCGGCGAAGGCATCGCTAAATCAGGCGGAAGAGGGCGTGGTACGGCTGAGCTCGACTCTTGATCAGCTGCTGACTCTGGCACGGGTAGAAGGGCGTGCGCGGTTTGATGATGGCGAGGTAAGCCGTGTTGCCGATGTTGCCGAGTGCGCCCTGGCGGATTGCCACCATAGTCACTCCGGCCGCTTTGTAGTACCCGCTGATTGGCCAGAGACCACTTTGGCCATGCCTCGTGAACTAGCGATTACCGCGCTACGCAATTTGCTCGATAACGCGCTGCACCATGGGCCATCGGAAACACCCGTAACGCTGGAGGCGCAGTGGGAGCACGGGCAGCGCTTTCTTACTTTCAGCGTCAGCGATCAGGGCCCTGGCGTCGATGACGCGACGCTCAAGCAACTGACGCAACGCTTCTGGCGTGCTAGCAAGCAGCAGGGAAGCGGGCTGGGGCTGGCGATTGTCGCGGCAATCGCTGAACGATTCGATGGCGAAGTGGCATTCGCCAGCCCGGCGGGGGGCGGGTTTACCGCTCGCCTGATAGTGCCAGTGGCGGACAATTAAAAAATGATAACGCAAGGGAGAAGCCGGTATGAATAACAAATACGTCAGCAGGGTTGGTCTCTGTGTAGGTCTCACCCTGATTGCCGCAGGAGCGGTGGCCCAGGAGGGTAATGTGGAGCGCGGTCAAGCCGCCGCGTCCAGCTGTAGCGCCTGCCACCAGGCAGATGGCAGTGGCATGAATGTGCCTGATGGGGAGTCCTGGCCGCGGTTAGCTGGCCTGGATGCCGACTATATCGCCAAGCAGTTACATGATTTTAAAGCGGGGCGGCGTGAAAACGCGACGATGGCAACATTTGCCAATATGCTCAACGACCAGCAAATCGCTGATGTGGCCGCCTACTACAGCCAACTGCCCGCTACCCAGGGGCAAGGCGGCGATGAGGCAGATGAGACGCTGCTGGCCCGTGGGCAGCAGCTCGCCGAACGTGGCGATTGGAACGCCTACATTGTTTCCTGCCAAAGCTGCCATGGGCCTGGGGGCAAGGGCGTAGGTGATACCTTCCCAGGCATTGCAGGCCAGCATGCCGGCTACATTCGCACTCAATTGACGGCGTGGAAAAACGATACACGCAGCAACGATCCGCAAAACCTGATGGGTGCCATTGCCAAGCGCATGAGTGATGACGACATCCAGGCTGTATCCGCCTGGTACGCCACGCAACCCGCCTCCGCCGACCAGGAGTCAGCACAATGATAACCTGCCCACGCCCTCTCGTTTTAGCGCTTACTGGCTGTTCATTGACGGTCGGCATCGGTATTAGCGTTTACGCCACCAGTGTCTTTGCTCAGGAAGAGCGGGCGGATGCAGCGCTGAACCAACTGGTCCACGAACCGCCCACCATGGAAGATCTGGAAAGTGCTGATATTCATCCGGAACTGAAAAAAGTCATCCGCTACGGTCACGATCTATTCACTAATACGCAGCAATTGCGTGGTGAGAATGTCTTCAATGACATGAACTGCTCCAGTTGCCATCTGGGGGAAGGTCGGGTGCCGTTCAGTGCGCCAGTGTGGACAGCGGCCATTACACTGCCGGACTTCCGTGGCAAGAACCAGCACGTGAATAACCTGGAAGAGCGTATCGCAGGCTGCTTTGCCTACTCCATGAACGGCGTACCCCCGGAGTATGGCAGTGATGAAATGTTGGCACTCAGTGCCTATCACCAGTGGCTTGCCACCGGCGCACCGATGTATCCCGACAAGCCGATTTATGGTCGAGGCTTCCCGGCGCCAGAAGAGCCGACCGAAGAGCCCAGCTATGCTAGAGGGGAAACTGCCTACCAGGAAAACTGCTCGATATGCCACCAGGAAAATGGTGCCGGGCACTATGAGAATGATGAGTACGTGTTTCCCGCGCCCTGGGGTGACGGCTCCAATAACTGGGGAGCCGGCATCGCGAGGCTGGAAACCATGGCGGGCTTCATCTATCAGAATATGCCGCTTGGCCAGCCTCGTTCGCTCAGTGATCAACAGGCCTGGGATATTGCCTATTACATCACCAGCCAGGAGCGTCCTCAGGATCCTCGCTATACCGGGGATGTCGCCGAGACCGCGGAACGGTTCCATGGCCGTTCACTCTATGGTCAAACCCGCGAGCATGATGGTCATGTGCTGGGAGACCATGACAACTTCGGAGAGAAAGGCGATATCAAACCCTGGAATGTAGGCATGCCGAGGTTTGAGAATCTGTCGGAGGAGTAGAAAATTCACTGTAGGTCAGTGTTAGGAGAGCAGCGACATGGCAATCTCAATTGGCGGGGGAGGCTAACTAAGATCAAGGTTCTTAGATTTCCGTGTCATGGGTAAACCGCGCTGTGGTCCCGCTATGGTAAAGTGCCTGTATTACATAAGGAGGGGCTCATGAGCGAATTACTCGACCCCACCAACGACTACGTTTTCAAGCGGCTGTTTGCCGAAGCCCCGGATCTGCTGGTGGATCTGATCAATGATCTGCGCCCGGATTTGCCCAACATTGCCTCGGTGGAGATACTGAATCCGAATATCGAGGCGACAGAGCTTACCGGCAAGTACATCATTCTCGATGTGCTGGCACGCGATGGGGATGGCAACTGCTACAATATCGAGGTGCAGGTGCGCCGTTACGGGGCCTGGCACAAGCGGGGGGTGTTTTATCTGGCCCGCACGCTGGGAAGCCAGCTGAGCGCCGGGGAAGATTACCAAGAGCTGCGGGCCTCGGTGGGCCTGCACCTGCTTGACTTCGACCTGTTTACGGAAACAGCCGCCGAGCGCGAGCAAGCGATCTGGCGATTCGAGATGCGCGATGGACGCCAGCCCAAGGTTTCGCTGGGGAACGTTTTGCAAATGAACCTAATCGAATTGAACAAGGCGGATCGCCTGGGCTTGCCAGAGGGCCCGCTACGCGCCTGGATCACCTTCTTCAAGCACTGGCAGGAGGAACTCACGATGGCGAATGTTGCCCACGAACCGGTTAAACGTGCGATGAGCCGCATCCGCGAGCTCAGTGCCGACGAGGAAACTCGCCGCTTGGCTTTTGTGCGTGAACGGGCGCTGCGTGATGAAGTATCGCTGCTAAACGATGCGCGGCGGGAAGAAGCGCAACGTATACTTCAACGCCTACTTACTAAGCGGTTTGGAGATCTGCCTGAGTGGGTTATTCAGAAACTGGAGACTGCTAATGCCCATCAGCTAGAAGGCTGGACAGATGAAATCTTGGTAGCGAACAATCTTGATGAGCTGTTCAAACATTAAATAGTGACCGATTTTGCGTCCTTAAAAGTCGAGTTTGCTTCGCTACGCTCGTGGTGAACTTTCATATGTCATTTTGATGAGCGTAGCGACGCGGCATTCTCAATTGGCGGTGGCAGCTAAGCCTATGGCGCTTCACTGCCCATCATGTCGATCAGCCGCTCGTCACTGGGCATACCCTGAATGCGGTCAAGACGCACGCTACCATTTTCTGTTTCACGCTGATAAACCGAGGTGGGCGTGGCATACAGCCCTAGCTCTTCGAAAAGCTGGTTATTGGCATAAACCTGTTCTTCGATCTCTCGTGGTTGGGCACTGGCGTCGATTTCTTCCTGGCCACTTTCATGAGCATGCAGTGTAGCCGCCGGGTCGTCGGCTCCGAGTATGGCGGCGGCCTTGCCAGGGCTGTCGGGCGCTAAAATACCCACCATGATATGGCGCAACTGCACTTCACCGGCCTCTACCCAGGGGCGAACGTCTTGCCATAGCTGACGGCAATAGGGGCAGTTGGCGTCCGTGAAGGTGTAAATCACACGAGGGGCATCCACGTCACCATCCTGAATCCAATGACTTTCGCTCAGAAGCTGCCAGGTCTGTGCTTCTAAAGGCGCACGTACGTGCTCGTCCAGTTGTGCCTCAGTGAGGTCGTTACCTTCGCTATCCATCAGTGTTCCCACCACTGCGTGCTCGCCATCCGGGGTCAGGTAAATGGCCATGTCCTGCCCCTGAACGCTGGCGCCGTAGCCGCGCAAACCGCCAGGGGCGTCAAACTGGCCATGAATTTCCAGGCCCTGGTCGGCCAGTGCCTGCACTGGGGCAGGGAGTTCATCGGCGTAACCTGTGGATACTCCTCCCAGCCCTGCCAGGAGAAGAAAACTGCTGAGAGTGGTGTAGTGGTTCAAGCGCATTGCAACATCCTGTTTGTGTGAGATGACGTTAGCCAGGCGAAAAAGGTGGTCGGTTCATGCAGCAATCAGCGTAAACGCTCCAATCCTTGCTGCAGGGTGGCGCTGGAAAGCTCGCCAAAATGGGAGCTAACGAGTTGGCCGTCGGCATCATAGTAAAGTGTGGTAGGCATCGCGTTGGCGCCGGTAGCCTGGCCAACGGCATTGCGTGGATCTTGCCACACGTTATCGAGAGAAAAACCGTACTCATCCATGAAAGCGTCAATCTGGCCGAGCGACTCCCCTTGGTTAACGAACACAAAGGTGATGCCGGGTTCATTATTCTGTGCTTGCTCAAACACCGGCATTTCACGGATACAGGGCGGACACCAGCTGGCCCACAAATTGACCACCATGGGTTGCTGGGTCGAGCGTGACAGTTGGGGAAGGTCGATTGGCTCGCCTGAACGGGTAGTCAGCGCCACCTCCGGCAACGGCCGGGATTGATGCTCTATCATGGTGGCGCTAGCGGCGGTCAACCCCCAGACAAGGCCGCCCGCCAGTAGGGCGCCGGAAAGTGGCACTCGCTGGCGGGGGGAGCGCCACAGTGTCCAGCCGGCGTACGCCAGTGCCGCGACAAGGCCACCGACGATATCAAACCCGCCATCTCGAATATCCAGACGGCCAAGTAGCCCCTCGTATTCTCCCCAGTAACGCAGGACGAAAACCAGGCGCGCGCCGACAAGGGCAACCAGCAGCAGGGTAAACAGCGTATCGCTGACGGCTACCCGATGGCGCCTTCCCAACAGTGCGCCAGCCAGCAGTGCCAATAAAAAGGCCAGGCCGATCAATAGCTGGTGAATACTAAAGCCCATCGGGCCAAGGGCGATGCTTTGCTGCAACATAACCAATAACGATCCTTCATGTAATCTTGGACTGGCATCATCGCAGCACTAGATTATTTAAGGATTATGTTAGTTGCCCCTGGGGCGTTATGTCGCAACAGGCGAGCGAGGCGCCGCGGCTAACGGGTGGCCACCAACCAGCGCACCGCATAAGGCGGAAGGGCACCTTCAGCCACCCAGGGATTAGCAGGGTCAAGCGCTTGCCATGCGTGTTGATCCAGCGCTTGGTTTACCGCCTCACCCACGTTCTCTAAAGGAAGCGGCAGATCAGTGACGTTATACAGCGCTAGCAAGCGACGCCCGTCATGCAGTGGGCCGCGTTCCACCGCCAGCAATTCGGGTGGCGATTCCAACACCCGCTGGGCAGCCGTCGGGTGGAAGCAGGGCTCTTGACGGCGCTGATCCAGTAGCCGGTTTAAGGCGTTAAAAACATCGTGGGTAGGCGTTGAAGGGCTATCCAGTAGCAGGTCCAGCTCGCTACGCTGCCAGCGCCGCCGATTGATCGAGCGCAAGCGACCACTGCGCTCAACGCCTTCTACATCGTTGAGTGTGCCGGTCAGCGTATGAATATAGAGCGCTGGAATTCCCTGAAGGCTAAGCATGATTGCTTGGCTGCACAGGAAGCGGGCTATTTGCCATGGATCCGGGCCACGGCGGGTGCCACGCATGGCTTCAAACCAGGTGATGTTGATCTCGTAGGGCGTGTCGCTGCCGTCTGGGTTGCTGCGCATGCTGACAAAGCCGCCAAATTTGTGCATTAGTTCCAGCAGTGCATCGCGCTCGTGATCAGGCAGTAATCCTTCCAGCGGGCGCACCCCAATGCCGTCGTGGCTGGCAGTAAAGTTCAGGTAAGTGCAGTGGTCGGGTAGCACAGGCAAACTAGCCAGCCAGGTTTGCATAGTGCTGGCTTCGCCACGGGTTAGGGTATGTAACAGCAGGGGCGGTAGGGCAAATTGATACACCATATGCGCTTCATCAGGCGGGCCTTGGGGGATTCGCTCAAGCCCGAAATAGCTGATGTTCTCTTGGTGCGGCACATTGGTTTCGGTAATCAGCAGAGTGCCGGGGGCGACATGATCAACAATCGCGCGAAGCAAACGCACCACGGTGTGGGTTTCCGGCAGGTGAATAGAGGAGGTGCCCAACCGCTTCCATAAGAAAGCCACTGCATCTAAGCGCACAATTCGCGTACCCTGCTCCAGGTAGAAAAGCAGAATGCCTACAAATTCTAGCAGTACATCCGGGTTTTCAAAGTTTAGGTCGAGCTGGTCTTCGGAGAACGTTGCCCATAGGTAACGAGTGCCGCGCCGGGTTGAAATAGGAACCAGCAACGGGTTGCTGCGGGGGCGAACTACCTGGGAGACATCGGTGTCAGGATCTACTTCGATAAAGTAGTCGCGGCCTGGCAGGCTGCCGCTCAGGTAATCCACAAACCAGAGCGACTCTCTGGAAACATGATTGAGCACCAAATCGGCCATAAGATCGTAATGACCGGCGAGCTCGCGGATATGCGACCAGTCACCAAGCTCACTGTTTACTTCTCGATAGTGGATGACTGAGAAACCGTCGTCGCTACTCCACGGGAAGAAGGGCAGCACGTGTACACCACTTATGCGATCACCCAGCCGTGCTTGAAGAAAGTCGCTAAGCACAGCCAGTGGTGGCACCCCCTCTTCTATAATGGAGTCGCCATAGCTGATCACCCACTGATCTTTTTCGCTCCATGAAGGTGCGTTTTTAGACGGCGCATCGCCGGGGGCGGATGAAAACGGGGCAAGCGACAGAAAGTGCTCAAGATGCTGATTTAAGCGGCGCTGCACTTCGCCAGCGCGAGGCCCGTATAGGTGGCTGAGGTAGCCGTGAACGGTCTGCTCAAAGGGGGGCATGGATGGCTCCTGATAAACAATCTGCCACAAACGCTGCAGCTTGTGTGCCAAATCGTTACAATGCGAGGTTGATAGCGCGTTTAAACCCTAAAAACTATTAGCTTAAGCCAGCTAATATCGGTTTAAACGCCATTAATAGCATATCCATTGACAGGTTATAACACGCTAACTCGTGCGGCACGCCAGCACGAGCTGACAACAGGTTGACCGCTATGCATTGCCCTTTTTGTGGTGCAAACGATACTCGAGTGACCGATTCGCGATTGGTAGCCGATGGCGATCAAGTGCGCCGCCGTCGCCAGTGTGCGAGCTGTCAGGAGCGCTTTACTACTTACGAAACCGCTGAACTAGTAATGCCTCGGGTGGTGAAGTCAGACGGTTCACGGGAAAGTTTTAATGAAGCCAAGCTCCGGGCGGGCATGCTGCGTGCGCTTGAAAAACGCCCGGTCAGCGCGGAAGCCATTGAAGCGGCCGTTGAGCGCATACGTCAAACCCTTCGCGCGCGGGGCGACCGTGAAATTAACGCCCGTGATATTGGTGAATCGGTGATGCAGGCGCTTAAAACCCTCGATCATGTGGCTTACATCCGCTTTGCCTCGGTGTACCGCAAGTTTCAGGATTTGGACGAATTTCGCGCTGAGATTGATCGGCTTTCTCAAGAGCCTTCAAAATGAGTGCTGCATTTAGCCAAGCGGATCACCGTTATATGGCTCGTGCCCTGCAGCTGGCGCGCAAAGGCCTTTACACTACCGACCCTAACCCGCGGGTAGGCTGCGTCATTGTCCGCGATGAGCAGATCGTCGGAGAGGGCTTTCACTTGCGTGCTGGCGAACCCCATGCGGAAGTTCACGCTTTGAACGCCGCGGGTGAGCTGGCCCGGGGGGCGACCGCTTATGTCACTCTGGAGCCATGCTCCCACACCGGACGCACCGGGCCCTGCGCGGTAGCATTGAAGGCAGCTAGCGTGGCGCGAGTCGTGATCGCGATGGTGGACCCTAACCCCCAGGTCAGCGGTCGCGGTATTCAATTGCTGGAAGAGGCGGGTATTGAGGTGGCGGTCGGGTTGCTTGAGAGCGACGCTCGCGCACTGAATCCTGGTTTTATCGCCCGGATGTCGACTCATAAGCCCTTTGTACGGTTGAAAATGGCGATGAGTCTGGACGGCCGTACCGCCATGGGGTCAGGCGAGTCCCAGTGGATTACCGGGCCCGAGGCGCGTACTCAGGTACAGCGGCTGAGGGCGCGCTCCAGTGCCATCTTAAGCGGCGTCGAATCGATTATTATGGACGATTCGCGGCTTACCCTTCGTGCTGAGCAGCTTCAGCTTGCCAATGCCGATGAGGTGGTACAGCGCCAACCGCTACGAGTGATAGTAGATACCCATTTACGCTTGCCCTTGGCGGCCGCCTGTTTAAGCGAACCGGGGCGCACCTTGGTAATAACCACGCCTGATCACATGGCAGAAAAGCGCGAACGATTAATCAAAGCAGGTGCCGAGGTGCATGTGTTGCCTGCCGGTAATGATGGCCGCATTGATTTAGCCTTGTTGCTGAATTGGTTAGCCGAGAGTGAACAGGTTAATGAGCTGCTGGTAGAAACTGGTGCGACCTTAGCGGGCGCCATGCTGGATGCAGAACTGGTCGATGAGCTGCAGCTGTTTGTCGCCCCCACGCTGTTAGGTGGCGAAGCCAGACCGCTGTTTGCGCTGCCAGGGATCTCGCGCATGGCGGATCAGCGGCGTTTAACGATTCATGATATGCGGGCGGTGGGGCGCGATTGGCGCATTATCGCCTCCCCTCAGGCGACTAGCGCAACTGGCGATACCAAGGTACCCTGACGCGCAAAATCGCAGCTTACGCGACAACCTTTCGCGACAACTTTTTGGAGATTCCATGGCGCACTCCTCCTCTAGAGGCTTAGCCCCTATCGCCGAGCTGGTGGAAGATATCCGCCAGGGCAAAATGGTGATTCTCATGGACGATGAGGATCGCGAAAACGAAGGTGATATCATCATGGCCGCCGAAAAAGTGCAGGCCGAGCATATCAACTTCATGGCCCGTTTCGCCCGTGGTCTTATCTGTATGCCGATGACCCGTGCCCGTTGTGAGCAGCTTAATTTGCCGCTCATGGTGCGTGACAATGGCTCCGGCTTTGGCACCAAATTTACGCTCTCGATTGAAGCGACTGAAGGCGTTACCACCGGTATTTCAGCCGCGGATCGCGCGCGCACGGTTCAAGCGGCAGTGGCGCCCCATGCCAAGCCCTCTGATATCGTTCAGCCGGGGCATATTTTCCCGTTGATGGCAGAGCCCGGCGGCGTGCTTCGCCGTGCGGGGCATACCGAAGCAGCGTGTGATTTGGCCGCACTGGCGGGCTGTGATCCCAGTGGTGTGATCTGCGAGATCATGAACGACGACGGCAGTATGGCGCGCCGCCCAGAACTTGAAGCGTTTGCCCAAGAGCACGACATTAAAATGGGCACCATTGCGGATTTGATTCACTACCGCATCGTCAACGAGCAGACTATTGATCACCTGGAAGCCTCAACGGTAATGACGGCCCATGGCGAACTGACGCTGCACGTTTTCCGTGATCGCATTCAGGGCGCTCACCATTTAGCGCTGGTGAACGGTCAGCCCACCCCAGAGGAGTCCACCACGGTTCGCGTGCATCTTACCGATACGCTGCGCGATGTAATGGGCCTGATGAAAGGCGACCAGTGCCGCTGGGATGCCCACCGGGCGCTGGAGGAGATTGCCAGTTCAAACGCAGGGGTGTTTGTGTTGATTGATGACGGTCGCCCCCATCAGGATTTAAAAGATCAACTGGATATCTTTTTGGATCGCGTTCGCCAGCCGCGTACCAGTGATTCTGACGGCGCTGGCAACTATTTAACCATTGGCACCGGCTCGCAGATTCTGCGCTATTTAGGCGTGGGTAAAATGCGATTATTGAGTTCACCGTGGAAGTTCTCCGCGCTATCCGGCTTTGATCTCGAAGTCGTTGAGCGTCTGGGGCCTAATGACACGGCGGATGAGCCAACCTTTCAGCAGGACTGATCCAGCAGGATCACTCCAGCAGGACTAATCTCGCAGTACTAATCTAGCAGTACTAAGCAGCAGGAATAAATTGATGAACTCCCTTTCTCAAGTTGAAGGTACTTTTGTTGACGTCGATGGACATTATGTCATCGTGGTCGGACGTTTTAACCATCACGTGGTGGATAGCCTGGTGGAAGGGGCGGTCGACAGTTTGACGCGTCATGGCGTCGATGCTGAGCATATCCATATTGTTCACGTGCCGGGTGCCTGGGAACTGCCGTTAGCGGTCAAGCGCGTGCTGAAGGTGATGAAGCCTGACGCCGTCATCGCGCTGGGCGCGGTGATTCGCGGAGGAACGCCGCACTTTGAATACGTAGCGGGCGGCTGCAACACAGCGATTAATCACTTGCAACTTGAGTTTGATACTCCGGTGGCTAACGGCGTATTAACCGTTGAGTCGATCGAACAAGCGATTGAGCGTGCGGGCACCAAAGCCGGTAATAAAGGCACCGAAGCGGCCATGGCCGCCATGGAAATGGTCTCACTGCTACGCGCGCTGCCGTTAGGAGATACCCAATGAGCGAGCGTAAACCCTCTGCTGCTCAGCAAGGCCGCCACGCGGCGCGTGAGTTAACCGTGCAGGGGCTTTATCAGTGGCAAATGACGGGTAAATCCATCACTACCATTGAAGCCGAGTTTCGTAGCCAGGTGGCCGATGACGACCTGGAAGACCACGAAAATTGGGTCAAGGTGATGGAGATCGCCGACAAAGCGCTGTTTCACGAATTGCTGCATAACACCGTTCGTTTTAAGGCGGAACTGGATCGTGAAATCTCCCCGTTGCTAGATCGCCGTCTGGAAGATCTCGATGCCGTCGAACTGGCGATTCTTCGCTTAGGCGCTTATGAGCTATCCCGGCGAATGGAAGTACCCTATCGTGTAGTGATTAACGAAGGCGTTGAGCTGGCTAAGTCATTTGGCGCCACCGACGGCCATAAATACGTGAACGGCATTCTAGACAAGCTAGCGATTCGCCTGCGTAGTGCCGAGGTCAGCGCTCGCCGTCTCTGAACGCGAGCGTCATGACAATGCGTTTAAGGGGCCTTTGTGCTTGCCGAATTTGATTTGATCCGACGCTATTTCATGTCGTCGCAGGAGGCGTCGACCGCGTCAAATGGCGTCACACTAGGATGTGGAGACGACGCCACGCTATTGATGCCGCAAGCGGGCCAACAATTGGCCGTGAGTGTTGATACCTCGGTGGTGGATGTTCACTTTCCTCGCGAAGCGCCAGCGTTCGCGGTGGGCCATCGTGCCTTGGCGGTCGCGCTTAGTGATTTGGCCGCTATGGGAGCCAAATCCCGCTGGTGCCTGATGGCATTAACCTTTGATCAGCGCCACTTTGCCGATGATGAGGCAACGCATCTTTGGCTTGCTGACTACGCGCGTGGTTTTCATACACTCCGCCAGCAACACGCCACCACGCTGGTGGGCGGGGACGTCACTTCCGGCGCGCTTTCGATTGGTGTGACCGTGATGGGCGATGTGCCAGTGGGCGAAGCGCTGACCCGCAGCGGTGCTCAGCCTGGCGACATGATTGCCGTTACCGGTGCTTTAGGCGGCGGGGGTGGTGGGCTAGCGCTCTGGCACAAGGGCGAGCGTGACTTGGCGCACCCATTGCTGCACCGCTACTTGCTACCTGAACCGCGTTTGGCGGCGGGCGTGGCACTGCGTGGATTAGCTACCGCGGCGATGGATATTTCAGATGGCCTAATGGCCGACCTGGCGCACCTTCGCGAGGCTTCGCAGGTTGGAGCAGTCATCAATATAGCCGCTTTACCGCTGGCAGAAGAGCTGGAAAGCACGCTGGGTCGGGAGGCCGCACTAAAGGCGGCGCTTTCCGGTGGTGATGATTATGAACTGCTCGTCACGTTACACGCTGACGATATAACCAAGGCTCAGCAACGGCTTGCGTCATTAGGCTTGAAGCTAACGGTGATTGGTCATTGTTGCGAGACGCTAGGCATTAGTGCTTCTGACCAGAGTGATCTGAGTAGTTATGTCAATGGCTATGCCGGTTGGCAGCATTTTAGTGGGGACGCGCCATGAATCGTGCACCGAAAAGTGTCTGGCGTCGCCCAACACATTTTTTTGCCTTTGGCTTAGGTAGCGGCACGGTGCCATGGGCACCCGGCACCTTTGGAACGCTGGCCGCCATTCCGTTCTACTGGATGATGGCGGATTTGCCTTTAGGGTGGTACCTAAGTATTTGTTTTGTCGCTTTTGTTGTTGGCGTTTGGCTATGCGATAAGACGTCACACGACTTAGGCGTACACGACCACTCAGGGATTGTGTGGGATGAATTTGTCGGCTACTGGCTCACCATGGCCGCGGTGCCCTTTTCATGGGAAGCTGCGCTGTGGGGGTTTGTGGTCTTTCGTATCTTCGATGTTTTTAAGCCCTGGCCAATACGTTGGGCTGACCGCCGTGTAGCCGGTGGTTTTGGCATTATGATTGATGATGTGATGGCAGGGGTCTACGCCTGGAGTACTATGCACTTATGGTTCTGGCTGCATTAGAAAATTCATTAGGAAAACGGTACGGATACTAGGTATTACAGATACTAGGCATTGTCGGTAGCTTTCGCCATTTAAGTGCGTTGGCACCAAGGAGGCAGCATGCGCAAGGAACGTCTGATTGTCCCTACCCTGGCGATAATCGCCGTGGTATGGATGGCAGCGCAACTTCTCTCAAGCGTGCTCTTTGAACGTAGCCTGCGTCAGGCGCTAGTAGATTTGGAAGCGCGGGGCGAATGGCGTGTCAACAGAACTGAGAGCCACCAGGGTTGGCTAAGTTCCCAAGGGCGGCTGATACTTTCACCGCTATTGGGTCGCCCCTGGCGGCTTGAACTGAGCTATAGCGCTCGCCACGGCATTTTAAGCACGGATGTAGAAGGCACGGTATTACCTCGCCTGGATACCGTGTTGCAGCAAGCAGTGGGGGAGGTTACCGCCCCTTCGGTGCCTCGTTGGCAGGGGCGTTATCACACCCTTAGCGGCCGCAGTGAACTACGCCTTGCCCTGGCGCCTTTTGTCATTCAACAAAATGGTCGCGAGTTAGCCGTGCGTGGTGGCCGGCTGCGCCTCGAAGGCGTCTTTGGTGATTGGCGCCTGCGTGGGTTATTGGATCAGCTAAAGCTGACCGATGGCTTGGCCCAGCTTGCATTAGGGCCCACGGTACTTGAAAGCCGCTACACCTATACCGATGGTGCCTACCACTTTGCCCAGCGCGATCATCTGCATATTGAGACACTGACGCTTAGCTATCCCTCCTATGACATCCAACTGGCGCCACTCGATTTAAATAGCTATATGGTGCTGGACGAAAGCGAACTACGCATTACAGGCGATTTAGAAGTGGGGGAGGTGATGGTTCCCTCAGAAGCGCCCGAAACGCCGTTGCTTAATGGACGAATAAAGATGGAGCTTTCGCGCATCAACGCCGATGCGGTTCGCCACGCCATTCGTCGTTTACGCCAGGAAGCCGCTTGGGGCGATGCCAGCCTGCCCATGGCTGAAGGGTTGCTGGCCCGTCTTGAGCCTGATTTTCGGAATATGCTCAGTGACTCGCCGCGCCTAGACGTGCCCACGGTGGCGATTGACAGCCCACTGCTCGGCATTCGTCTCGATGCGGATGGCGCGCTGTTTTTTGACGCCCGCGCGTTGGATGAGCTTAGCGTGGTGAATCTCGACGAAGAGGACGAGCAGGCGAAATGGCTGGAGCGTATTGATGGCGACTTCACCTGGCATGATGCGCCCACCGTTGCTGCACTATGGTTAGGTTTACCGCTCGGCACCCGTGAACTGCAGTTTGATGTAGTGCGCGGCGTCTGGCGTGTTAATGGGCGGCCGATGCCAGAGCTATGGCCTTAAGTTTTGTACCAAAAGTCTTGGCTTTATCCACTCAGCTGCATGACGCTGCACCGGTCGCTAGCTACCGCTGCCTCCCACAAATCAGGGGCTAAGGGTTGAAGTTTTGGCGCACTGCCCGCATTCCATGAACAACGCTAGGCGGTTCTCACCGCCGGTATCGGTTCATTGGAGGACGCATGAGCGACCAGGATTACGAACACGACGCTGAACACTTTGAGTGGGAACTTGATGAACAGCCGTCATCATCCACTGATGATGATCCCCGCAATGATAATGAAGAGCGTGCTGAAAAGAATGCTGAAGAGCAGGGCAGCAAAGAGTACCGCTCCGACGGCGAACGGGTAAATTCCCTAGTGCCCGCCAGCGACATGCTGCCTGAGCGCATTTATCTTCTTCCTATTCATAATCGTCCTTTCTTCCCCGCCCAGGTTCAGCCTTTGGTGGTTAACCGTGAGCGCTGGGAAGAGACCATGCGCCGCGTGGGTAATACACCGCATCACACCTTGGGCGTGGCGTTTGTGGGTGAGCAGGGCGTTACCTCTCTTGATCACGAAGGTTTTCCTGAGATTGGTACAGCGGTGAAGGTGCATAAACTCAAGGGCGAAGACGATCAGATCCAGTTTATCGCTCAGGGCTTGCAGCGCTTTAAAATTACCCGCTGGCTCTCCAAAGAGCCGCCTTATCTAGTGGAAGTTACCTATCCGAAAGAGCCGGTTAATGCGGAGAACGAAGAGACCCGCGCCTATGCTATGGCGATCATCAACGGCATTAAAGAGCTGCTGCCGATCAACCCGCTGTACGGTGAAGAGCTCAAGCACTACCTCAACCGCTTTAGCCCGCACCAGCCGGGGCCGCTGACCGATTTTGCCGCCGCTATCACCTCCGCCAAAGGCCCTGAGCTGCAGGATGTGCTGGCCACGCTGTCGGTGGAAGAGCGGATGCAGAAAGTGCTGCCGTTGCTGCGTAAAGAGATTGATGTGGCGCTGCTGCAGGGCGAGATCAGCGAGCAGGTCAACGCGCAAATGCAGGATCGCCAGCGCGAGTTCTTCCTGCGCGAACAGCTCAAGGTGATCCAGCGTGAGCTAGGCATTTCCAAAGACGATCGCGAAAACGATGTCGATACCTTTCGAGCGCGGCTGGAAGCACTGGTCGTGCCCGAGCGCGTGCAAGTACGTATTGATGATGAGCTGAATAAGCTTAGCGTGCTGGAAACCGGCTCACCGGAGTATGGCACCACACGTAATTATCTCGACTGGCTAACGGCGTTACCCTGGGGAGTGACCAGCCAGGATCAGCTCGATCTACCCCATGCGCGGCAAGTACTCGATCGCGACCACGACGGTCTGAAAGATGTTAAAGAACGCATTATTGAGTTTCTGGCCGAAGGTACTTTTAAAGGCGATGTCGGTGGTTCGATTGTTCTGCTGGTAGGCCCGCCAGGGGTGGGTAAAACCTCTATTGGCCGCTCGATTGCCGAAGCCTTAGGCCGTCAGTTTTACCGCTTTTCGGTAGGCGGTATGCGCGACGAGGCGGAAATTAAAGGCCATCGGCGCACCTATGTCGGTGCGATGCCCGGCAAGCTGGTGCAGGCGTTTAAAGAGGTTGAAGTCGAGAACCCGGTCATCATGCTCGATGAGATCGACAAGTTGGGGCAGTCCTTCCAGGGCGACCCCGCTTCGGCACTACTAGAAGTGCTTGATCCCGAACAGAACGTCGATTTCCTTGATCACTATCTCGATGTGCGCCTGGATCTCTCCAAGGTGCTGTTTATCTGCACCGCTAATACGCTGGATTCGATTCCGGGGCCGTTGCTAGACCGCATGGAGCAAATCCGTCTTTCTGGCTATATCGCTGAAGAGAAGCTGGCGATTGCCAAGAATCACCTGTGGCCGAAGCTGCTCAAACGCGACAACCTAACGAAAAAGCGTATCAGTTTATCCGATGCGGCCTTAAAGCAAGTGATCGAAGGCTATGCCCGTGAAGCCGGGGTGCGCCAGTTAGAGAAACAGCTGCATCGTATTGTGCGTAAATCGGCCGTCAAGCTGCTCGAAGAGGAGCCCGAAACGGTCAAAATATCGGTGAAGAATCTGGAAGAGTTCTTAGGCGCGCCGATCTTCCGCAAGGAAAAAGTGCTGACTGGCGAAGGGGTGGTGACCGGCTTGGCGTGGACCTCCATGGGCGGGGCAACGCTACCCATTGAAGCGGGCAAGGTACACTCCCTGGATCGCGGCTTTAAGCTGACCGGCAAGCTGGGTGAGGTGATGCAGGAGTCCGCCAATATCGCTTACAGCTATACCCTGGGCCACCTGCAGGAGTATGGCGCCGATGCCGACTTCTTTGACTCGGCATTTGTGCACTTACACGTGCCCGAAGGGGCCACACCGAAAGATGGGCCTTCGGCCGGTGTCACCATGACCACTGCGCTGCTGTCACTAGCCAAGCACCATGCCATTGATCGGCCCCTGGCGATGACCGGCGAGCTGACCTTGACCGGCCAAGTACTGCCGGTTGGCGGTATTCGCGAGAAGGTGATTGCCGCGCGGCGCAGTGATATTTTTGAATTGATCCTGCCCGATGCCAATAAACGTGATTACGAAGAGTTGCCGGACTATCTAAAAGAGGGCATGACGGTGCACTTTGCCAAACGCTATCGCAATGTAGCCGATGTGGTGTTTGGCCGTTAATTTGCGTCGTCGATACGCTGCCTGTGGTTCATACAGGTGAGTGAAAATAACCTTTATAAAGCGCCCTACTTAAGTACGGCGCTTTTTTTACCACTCAGCGCGTAAAGCATCTTCGATTGGGCGGTGATATAAGCGCGCACCGCGTAGCGGTGCTGTATTGATACCACCCCAGATAGCTGATAATTTATCCAGTATGACAAAGCGTGCCTACAAAGAACGACTTTATCCCACCGCCGAGCAGGCTGTGCTGTTGGCACAGTCGTTCGGCTGTGCCCGTTTTGTCTGGAATAACACATTGGCGTTTCGCACTGAGGCGTATCAGCAGCATGGGGAAAGTGTTTCTCACTCCGCAGCGGAAAAGCGCCTGGTTGACTTGAAGGTAGAATATCCATGGTTAAAAGAGGTATCGAGCGTCATCCTGCAACAAACCCTCCGCGATCAAAAAGCCGCGTTCGACAACTTCTTTAATCCCAAGCTCAGGGCACGCTACCCACGTTTTAAGAAAAAAGAGGGTCGACAATCGATCCGGTTAACCAAAGCCGCCTTTCGCTATCGCGATGGAGAGATCACGATCGCCAAGTCGACGGTGGCGTTACCGATCCGATGGAGCCGCCCGCTACCGAGTGCGCCGTCGAGCATCACGATTTCCCGCGATCGTGCAGGCCGATATTTCATTAGCTGCTTGTGTGAGGTCACGCCAGAGGCTTTGTCAATCACGCCCAACATGGTGGGTATTGATCTTGGGTTGACCGATCTCTTTATCACCAGCGAAGGCGAAAAGTCGGGGAACCCACGACATTTTAAACGCTACGAGGCCAAGCTGGCGTTCTTGCAACGCCGGTTAGCCAAGAAACGGAAAGGCTCGAATAACCGTCAAAAATACCGCCAGAAAGTGGCGCGGCTGCATGCCAAGATCGCGGACTGCCGCCGTGATGCAATCCACAAAGCGACCCGAACACTGATTAACGACAACCAAGTGCTGTGTGTCGAGTCGTTGAACATCACCGGCATGGTAAAAAACCGTCATCTAGCCAAGGCCATCAGCGATGCGGGGTGGGGCGAATTTGTCCGCCAACTTGAGTACAAAGCCGCCTGGGCGGGACGCCAGGTAGTGAAGGTCAGCCAGTGGCTCCCCAGCAGCAAGGTGTGCCACGGCTGCGGCCATCAGGTCGAAAAGCTACCGTTGTCACAGCGTCACTGGCATTGCGAAGGCTGTGGCCAACCGATAGATCGCGATATTAACGCCGCGAAGAATATTCAAACTGCCGGACTGGCAGGGTTAGCCTGTGGAGCGACCGGAGCGGGGATAGCGGCCTAGCCGCTATCTAGTGAAGGCGTGTTGAAGCAGGAAGGTTCTGGGGCGACCCAAGAACCCTCGCCGATAGCGCGAAGCGCGGCAGGCGGGGAGTGTCAGATTTGTTCACTTTGTTATAACCCAACAATAGCCATAATGGCGCATAATAGCGGCTGATTTAGTAAAATTAAGAACATCTAATTTTCGGAGCATTAATGCGCAATAACCAGCCTGTGTCCCAACGTGAATACGTCCTGAGCGAAGAAACGGTGCTCATTTCCCGTTCGGACTTAAAAGGGAATGTCACCTACGCGAACCCTACGTTTGTTGAGGTCAGTGGCTATAGCCGTGAAGAGCTAATCGGCGCTCCGCATAATCTACTTCGTCACCCCGATATGCCAGAAGCGGCTTATGCGGATTTCTGGAAAACGATTCAAGCCGGAGAAACCTGGCAAGGCGTGGTCAAAAACCGCCGCAAAAATGGCGATCACTATTGGGTACATGCCACCGTGGCGCCACTACGGGACGGTGAACGCATTGCAGGCTATACCTCCGTTCGCCGCAAAGCCTCTGCCAACGCAGTGGCCAGGGCGGAAAAGGTTTACGCTGAAATTCGTGAAAAGGGCAAGTCCCGCCACTATAAGCTCGCCCAGGGCGCGCTACGTCGCAAAGGCTTAACCGGCATACTGACCCGGTTCCAGCTCACCAGCCTGAAAGCCAAGCTCACCAGCATGGTGGTGGCTTCGCTACTGCTTATAAGCCTTGCAGGAGGCATGGGGGTTTACGCCCTGGTGATGTCCGGTGAGCGTCTGGAAACACTCAACCGCTCTGGGCTGGGTGAAGTAGCTACCCTACAGCACATCGAACGCTATATTGGGCAAACGGTCGAGACGCTGGAGCCGGTCGTACGTAATCCACGCCAAGCGGATCTTGACGCCATTAACGCTGAAATTGGCGAATATACCCGCTCATTGAATACGCTATGGCTTGATTACAATGTCGATGAGGTGGCTGAGATTGAAGCAAACCAAGCATTCGATAGTGCGCTGACCACATGGGACGCCGGTGTGGAAAACACCCTGGTCGCTATTCAAGAAGGCAACGGGTTTGCGGCCTTTGAAGCTTTTAACGACATAGTGGTACCGACGACGGAATCACTGCGTGAGCTAAACAGCACCTTGGTCGAGCAAGTGCGCGCCGATGCTGAAGCGTTGGTCTCTCAGGCGCAAAGCGGACGCCAACAGATGCTGGTAGCCCAGCTGACATTACTGGCCATTGGTTTTCTGGTCATGATTGGCCTGAGCGCGATGATACTGAAATCCGTGTTGCGCAGTTTATCGGGCGCGCGCTATATCACTTTTCAAACCGCCGCTGGCAATCTGGCTGCTCGAGGGCATCATCAAACCAACGATGAGTTGGGCGAGTTACTTTATTCGTTGGATACCATGCGTTTTAGCTTATCGAGCATTGTGGGTGATGTGGAAAGTCGCGTTTCGGTCGTCACCCCGGCAATCCAACAGATCGCCGCTGAAAATGAAGAGCTCTCGTCGCGTACGGAGCAACAGGCATCGTCACTGCAGCAAACCGCTTCGAGTATGGAAGAGATGACCTCGACGGTTCAGCAGAATACCGAGAATGCCCGCCAAGCAACCGAACTGGCGGTACAGAACGCTGCTAGCACCAAAGATACCGGCCAGCAAATGCAGCAACTGGTGGAGCGCATGCAGCGTATTGCCCAGAGCGCTGAAAAAATGACCGAAATGATTAGCGTCATCGATGGCATTGCCTTCCAAACCAATATTCTGGCACTCAATGCCTCGGTTGAGGCCGCTCGTGCCGGTGAGCATGGCCGCGGCTTTGCCGTAGTCGCCAGCGAAGTGCGTAATCTGGCTGGGCGGAGCGCGGATGCTGCCCAGGAAATCCGCAAGATGATTGACAGCACGACGCAAGAAGTAAGCGGGGGCCGCAGTGCCGTCGAGCAGGCGGAGCGGGCGATTGAAGAGGTGTCTCAGCAGGTTAGTCGGGTCAGTGAACTGATGGCCGCGATCAGTACCGCCTCCACCGAACAGAGCAGTGGGATCGGCCAAATAAACACGGCGATTGCTGAAATGGACCATGTGACTCAGCAGAATGCCTCTAAAGTTCAGACGATTGCGGCATCAGCCGACAATTTCTCCCTTGAGGCTCATGAGCTTGCCAACGTGGTGGACGCATTCCGTTTGGAAGGTGCCCAGGATGAGAACATCAACGAGGCGCGGGCGAAGTTGCAGCGTGCAACCCATGCATTAAACAAAGCAACCCGCGGTTTGCCAGCTCCTTCCCAGCGACGTCCCCAATCCCTTTCAACACAACCCCATGCCGATCAGTGGGAAACGTTCTAGTAGGCGGTATAAAGAATGCTAGGTCGCTGATTTTCATCATTTCGTTTAATACCATGCCACCCTAAGCGGTGGCATGTTTTATGCATTACTCCTAATTGAAATGGCCCAGCCAGCAAATGATCCAGTCTAGGGAACTCTGCTGAGTCTAATGGCATTACCAGCCTTCAATAAAAAGTAGGGGTTCTAAATGCGCAGTGCTAAACAGGCAACATCGACGCAGGCAACATCCGGCTTATACGAGTTAGCCGATGACGAAGTGCTGATCTCACGTTCGGATCTACAGGGCAGAATCACCTACGCCAACCAAACCTTTGTGGAAGTGAGCGGCTACTCGTTAGAAGCGTTAATGGGCGAACCCCATAGCCTGTTCCGCCACCCAAGCATGCCCAAAGCTGTTTTTCAGAATTTGTGGGAAACCATTGAGGCGGGAAAAACCTGGCAAGGACTGATTAAAAATCGTCGCCAAAGCGGAGAGGCGTATTGGATGCATACCACCATCGCGCCGCTACTCGATGGTGAGCGCGTAGTGGGCTATACCTCTATCCGGCGCAAAGCCGACGCTAAGGCCATTGCCCAGGCAGAGCGCGTTTACGCTGCGATGCAAGAGGGCAAAACACGCGGCTTTACGCTCCATTATGGTGCAGTGCGCCGCACTGGCGTGCGCGGTTGGGTAAAGCGTTTTAGTTTCAATAGCATGCAGGCCAAACTGATAGGCATGGTGCTGGCTGCGATTGTTTTGCTGCTGGTGGCCGGGGCTGCGGGCGTTTACGGCTTGACCAGTTCCGCGGAACGGTTGCGCACGCTCAATCAAACAGGGCTTGAAGGTATTACCGACCTTCAGCAAATTGACCAGCGTGTTAGTCAAGCGATCCAAGCACTTGAACCTGCCGTACGTAATCCCCGCCGTGCAGACCTGGATGTGCTAGAAACGCAATTAGCCACCATGAGTACCGATATTGAACAATCCTGGCAAGGCTACACTGCGCTGCGAGAAACAGGGAGCGTGCAGGAAGGGCTCACGGCACACCTCGCCACTTTTATGGAAAGTGCTGATGTCACTCTGACCGCTATCCGGGATGGCAATGGGTTTGCTGCGTTTGAGGCCTTTAACGATACCGTCCAACCGACCTCTGAAAGCATTAGCGCCACGGTCAATTTGCTGGTGGATCAAGAGCGAACAGCGGCCCAAACGCTGATGGGAAATGCTGAACAACAGCAACAAGTACTGCTATACGGCCAGTTAGGCGTACTACTGCTCGGTATTGTGTTGATGGTCGGGCTGAGCATGGCGGTGCTTAAATCGTTGATTAAATCACTCAATGAAGCGCGCAGAGTAACGTTCCAGATTGCTGCGGGTAACCTGGCCAACCGTGTCACCCTAAAGCGCAATGATGAACTAGGTGAGCTGTTGAGTTCGCTGGAAACCATGCGTGCAAGCCTATCCGGGCTGATTACTGAAGTGGGCAATAAGGTTGATGTCGTCACACCTGCTTCTGAACATATTAAACAGCAGAATGAAGACCTGGCGTCACGCACCGAGCAGCAGGCGTCTTCGCTGCAGCAAACGGCTTCCAGCATGGACCAAATGACGGCGACTGTGCAGCAAAATAGCGAAAACGCCCGCGAGGCCAATCAGCTAGCCATGCAAAATGCTACCACTAGCCGTGAGACCGGCGAGCGTATGCAGGCGCTTGTCGAGCGGATGGAGCGTATTGCCGCCAGTGCCGATAAAATGACCGACATCATTAGCGTGATTGATGGTATCGCCTTCCAAACCAATATTCTGGCGTTGAATGCTTCGGTGGAAGCTGCACGCGCAGGTGAGCAGGGGCGTGGCTTCGCCGTGGTGGCCAATGAAGTGCGTAATTTGGCGGGGCGCAGTGCCGATGCCGCTGGGGAAATTCGCCGCTTAATCGACTCTTCCTCCCAGGAAATCAGCGGTGGTGCCCAGGCGGTGAAAGAGGCTGAAGCGGCTATTGATCAGGTCGTGACTCAAGTAATGAAAGTCAGCGATATCATGGAAGAGATCAGCTCCGCATCTGATGAGCAGAGCAGCGGTATCGCCCAAATCAATACTGCTGTCTCCGAGATGGATCATGTCACCCAGCAGAACGCTTCCAAGGTACAGTCAATTTCCAGCGCCGCTCAGGACCTCACCCGCGAAGCATTAAGCCTCGCGAACGTCATCGCCGCCTTCCGGTTAGAGGGCGCGGCAGAAGAGAGCAGCGAAACCGCTCGCGAGCGTATGCTTAAGCAAGTAGGCTTTCAGCCAACACTTCCCTTAGCTGCCGCATCCCCTCAGGGGCACTTGCCCCAACGCACCGCTGCCCCTCAGCCAGCCGAAGAGGCGTGGGAAACGTTCTAATGAATTAGCGCCATGGAAGGCGCTTTTCTCTCTACTTCGAGCCTCTACATCTAGCCTCTGTATCTAGTCGCTGCATCTAGTCTCTGCGTGGCGCTCATGCCACAATCGAAGGCCGTTGATTATTCAGACATCCTAGCCTACGGCCTTTTATGTTGTGGGCGAATAAAAAAAGAGCATTGTCTTTAAGCTTTTATCCAAGAAAGCTTTTGCGATGGTTATTAAAAGATAGATATTAAGAGAGTAGAGGACGCCATGCCAGAGTATCGCTCACGTACCACCACCGCTGGTCGTAATATGGCCGGTGCACGCGCCCTGTGGCGCGCCACCGGTATGCAGGACGGTGACTTTCAAAAGCCGATTATTGCCGTCGCCAACTCCTTCACCCAGTTTGTGCCGGGCCATGTTCACTTAAAGGACATGGGCCAGCTAGTGGCGCGGGAGATTGAGAAAGCGGGCGGCGTAGCGAAAGAGTTCAACACCATTGCGGTGGATGACGGCATCGCCATGGGTCACGACGGCATGCTCTATTCGTTGCCTAGCCGTGACTTGATTGCCGACAGCGTCGAGTACATGTGCAACGCCCACTGTGCCGATGCGCTGGTATGTATCTCCAACTGCGACAAAATTACCCCTGGGATGCTGATGGCCGCGTTGCGCCTGAATATTCCGGTTATCTTTGTCTCTGGTGGCCCCATGGAGGCGGGTAAAACCAAGCTGCTTAACCATGGCCTTGATTTAGTAGACGCCATGGTAATGGCCGCCGATGACAGCGTTGATGACGAAACCCTCGCCGAAGTCGAGCGCAGCGCGTGCCCCACCTGCGGCAGCTGTTCAGGAATGTTCACCGCCAACTCGATGAACTGTCTGACCGAGGCGCTAGGCTTGGCTTTGCCTGGTAACGGAACCGTGCTGGCCACCCACTCAGATCGTCGTCGCCTGTTTGAAACCGCCGGTCACCGCATTGTTGAGCTGGCCAAACGCTATTACGAAGGCGATGAAGCGCACCTGCTGCCCCGTGCCATTGCTTCCAAAGCAGCGTTCAAAAACGCCATGACGCTGGATATCGCCATGGGGGGCTCTACTAACACCATTCTGCACTTCCTGGCTGCTGCCCAGGAAGCCGAGGTGGACTTCACCATGGCGGATATCGACCGCCTCTCCCGTGAAGTGCCCCAGCTCTGCAAAGTGGCGCCCAACACTCAGAAATACCATATCGAAGACGTCCATCGTGCGGGCGGTATCATGGCGATTCTCGGTGAGCTGGACCGTGCACACGTACTGGATACCTCGGTGCCCACCGTGTATGGCGACAGCCTCAAGGCCGCGCTGGATGAGTGGGACATTATGCGTTCGCCCAGCGCCGAAGTAGTTGAGTTCTTTAAAGCCGGGCCGGGCGGTATTCCCACACAGACCGCCTTTTCCCAAAGCGCCCGCTGGCCGAGCCTCGACGGCGACCGCGCCACGGGCTGTATCCGCGACCTGGAACACGCCTTCTCCCAGCAGGGTGGCTTGGCCGTGCTGTATGGCAATATCGCGCTGGATGGTTGCGTGGTGAAAACCGCCGGGGTCGACGAATCAATCCTGGTATTCGAAGGCCCCGCGCATGTGGTCGAGTCCCAGGATCAGGCGGTTGCCGATGTATTGGCGGATAAGGTCAAAGCGGGCGATGTCGTCGTGATCCGCTATGAAGGCCCCAAAGGTGGCCCCGGCATGCAAGAGATGCTTTATCCCACTTCGTATCTCAAGTCTAAAGGGTTAGGAAAAGCCTGCGCGCTGCTCACCGATGGTCGCTTTTCGGGCGGCACCTCTGGGCTTTCGATTGGTCATGTGTCGCCGGAAGCCGCAGCTGGGGGCGCCATTGGCTTAATTGAGCAGGGCGATATCATCCGTATAGATATTCCTAACCGGACGATCAACGTCAACCTGAGCGATGCGGAGCTGGCGGCTCGCCGCGAGGCGATGGAGGCAAAAGGCGCTACCGCCTGGAAGCCCGTTGAACAGCGCCCCCGCAAGATTACCCCAGCGCTGAAAGCCTATGCGCTATTGGCCACATCTGCCGACAAAGGGGCCGTTCGAGACCTAAGCAAGCTGGATTGATAGGGCACTAAGCTCGGCAATCATCAGTCGCAGTCACAACATTGAAGGAATCAAATGAAGGCAATTATTAACGTTGGATTAGTCGGCTACGGATTTGCGAGCCAAACCTTCCACGCACCGCTTATTCAGGCCACGGAGGGCCTGGATTTGGTAGCGGTATCCTCAAGCGATGCTGCTAAGGTGCAGGCGTCACTTCCTAACGTAGAGGTAGAGGCCCAGGCGTTGGCGCTTTGCAAGCGCAGTGATATTGATTTGATTGTTATTCCGACACCCAACGACACGCATTTTTCGCTCGCGAAAGCGGCGCTGTCGGCGGGCAAGCACGTGGTGGTCGATAAGCCATTCACGGTCACGCTGTCGGAAGGAAAGTTGCTCAAAAAGTTGGCGGATGAAAAAGAGTGTCTTTTGTCGGTATTTCATAACCGCCGTTGGGATAGCGATTTCTTAACCGTTAAAGCGTTGCTTGAAGCGGGGACGCTAGGGCGTGTGGTGAATTTTGAATCACATTTTGACCGCTTCCGCCCGGAAGTGCGTGATCGCTGGCGCGAGAAATCGACCCCCGGAGGTGGCATCTGGTACGACTTGGGCCCGCACCTGTTGGACCAAGCCTGTGAATTGTTTGGCATGCCTCAGGCAATCTTGCTGGAACTAGACGCACTACGTGACCGTGCCCAGGCCGACGATGACTTCCTGGCGCTGCTCGATTACGAAGGCTTTCGCGTTACCTTGGCCGCTGGCACATTAATTGCCGATCCAACCCCGCGTTTTCGGATTCATGGCACCCAAGGCAGCTTCGTTAAGTACGGCCTGGATCCCCAGGAGGGTAGGCTGAAAGCAGGCGAAGTGCCCGCACCGCAGTGGGGCGAGGATAGCCAACATGGCACGTTAACGCTGCGCGAAGGAGAGGGTGAAAACGCGCCGCTGGTGCGCCGTGAACTTCCGACGCTGCCGGGCGATTACTTAGCTTACTACCAGGGTATTACTGCTGCTATTCGTAATAAAGCGCCGCTACCGGTAAGCGTCGACGACGCCCTGCGTTCGATGGCTCTGCTGGAAGCGGGGTTGGACAGCCACCGCCAGCGGCGCTGGATTACATTGAAAAATCATCTTTAAATAAGTAAGAGATAACGATCGCGAGCTAAAGCTGCCACCATTAGTGCTACTGAGTCGTCTGGTAGCTTGTTATGGGATGTTGGCCGCTTCCGCAGTAGTTCAGGAATTCGGTGAAATGTGTACTTTTTGCTTTGACAGGCTGATGCTGAGAGCACTGCGAGAGTTGGTTTTGGGCTTATTGAGGAAGGGGATGACGTGCCGATAGAACCTGGTGAATATCCAATAATCGAGCCCAAAACAGCGTTAGGACGTGCACTCGTTGAGTTTTTCCATGTGCTTGAGTCTGTGTATGCAAGTGGCGAAAAAGGCATTTTTCAAGTGATTGTATTTGGAGGCTGCGCGGTTCACATTCATTCTCGAGCACGGGGTAGCGCGGATATAGACGCCGAAGTCGCATCTCATGGCTTGGCCAGAAAATCCGATATTGTTGCGCTTCTGGACGAAGACACCTATGTGTTCACTGATGAAGATGGCGTAGTACAAATACTAGAGCTAGATGCTAGTTTCAATGCGACGCTGGCCCCTTTACACGAAGATTACGAAGATCGCATCATTCGGTTAGTGACACAAAGCAATATCCCCAACGTAGAAGTCTACGTTGCGAGTGCGCTTGATGTAGCAATTACCAAGCTTGGTCGCTTTGGTGACCGTGATCAAAGCGATATCCAAACGTTGCTACAGCTTCCTTATATAGACATCGAAGAATTTGAACGGTTAGCCCGAGAAGCAATCAGCTACTATGTGGGGGACGAAACTCGCATTTTGGGAAACCTAAAAGTGATGCTAGATGATTATTATCGTAACGAGGACTAGTTATGGAAGCTTCTGTTAAACGCAAGCTGCTATATCGAGTGGGGGCTCATTCTCTTGAAATCGCAGTCGATGACGTCAAGCAACTTGCAGATTCCATCTGGTATAAAGGTTATCGGCCAACGTGGGCTGAGCTCGAAATACTTCGTTTAGAAATGCCTTGTGAGGCATTTCAGCGTTCGCTTTGTGTGCTTGAATTGCTAAGCCAGTACCCTGTCTGCCGTCGAGATACCGCACAGCATCTACAACGATTGACCCGTCAATATCATCATCAGTTGATTGGGCACGACAATGTCCTTCCCCAAGGCAGATATTCTCCTAGCAAGCGATGGGGGCTGACTGATACCACCATTTCACTTCGCAAGGCACTGTTACCTCTACAAACACGGATCTACGCTGATTCTAAAAAGCATCGGCATGGTCTAAGCGCTTGACGGGGGTAGAGCCAATGAGTGCCTCAAAGCAAATCCGTCGCATTATTGCGCTTCTCTTCGCGCAGCCTGTCTCGCGCAATGTAAAGCGCGGCAATCGCACGGGCTTCGTGAAAATCCTCGCGCAATAGCAGTGAAGGAAGCTCCTCAATGGCGTGAGTTTCCACAATCAATGGCTCGGGTTCATCCCCTGGCAGTCGCTTGGGGTAAAGGTCGGTGGCAAGCAGCACCTGCATGCGATGGCGCATATAGTTCGGCGCCAGGGAAAGCTCAACCAGCGGCTCGATGCGGTGCGCACCCACGCCACACTCCTCCATCAGCTCGCGATTGGCCGCGGTGATAATATCTTCACCGGGGTCGACCAGCCCTTTTGGCAAGGTGAGCACATAATCTTCAAACCCGGCGGCGTATTCGCGAATCAGCAGCACATGCTCCGGGTCAGGCATTGCTACCATCATCACCGCGCCTCGGTCCGCGCCGGTTAAACGTTCAAATTGGCGCTCTTCGCCATTGGAAAAACGCAGATCCAGTGACTCAATCTGGAATAAACGGCTTTGGGTGATCTGCTTGCGAGCAAGAATCTGTGGCTTTTGCTGGTAACCCGAGCGGTTAACGCTGCCATCTTCAGGGTGATTAAAGGTTGGGCGAGTAGGGGGGGACGTAGACATAAACATGTGCCTCCATGGCTGGTAAAAGGCGGTTAAGCTACAATAGCACGCTTACTCCTAACGTGACTGGAGCGGCAATGATTGATTGGCGCGAGATAGACACTGTCCTCCTTGATATGGATGGCACGCTGCTGGATTTACACTTCGACAGCCATTTTTGGCTTGAGCATTTACCGCGGCGCTACCGCGAATTGCACCAACTGGATGAAGCCTCTCAGGAAGCGCTGCGCGCGCGTATTATCGGCGAGCAGGGCACTTTAAACTGGTACAGCCTAGCGTACTGGAGCCGCGAGCTGGGCGTGGATATTGTCGCCCTGAAACGAGAAATCCAACATCTGATAGGCCTGCGCAGTGACGCACTGGATTTTCTCAAATGGCTTAAGCTAGCACATCCACGGGTGGTGCTTGCCACCAACGCTGATCGCGCCAGCCTTGCCCTGAAACTGCCCCTCACCGGCCTGGAAAGCTACTTGGACGCCATCGTCTCTTCCGAAGACGTGGGCGCCGCCAAAGAGGAGCAGGCGTTCTGGTTTGCGTTGCAGGAAATCGAGCCTTTCGACCCGGCGCGCACGCTGTTTATCGATGACAATGCCCGCGTGCTTGAAAGCGCTCGTGAGTTTGGTATCAAGTATTTGCTGGGCATTAAGCAACCTGACAGCCAGCGGCCCGAAAAAGAGCTACAGGAATTTATAGCCCTTGATCGGTTCGCTCATCTGTTACCCGAACAACTGCCGGAACAGCAGTCTGAAACGCAAGGAGTGCCTAAATGAGCGAGAGCGTACGCTTAGATAAATGGCTCTGGGCAGCACGTTTCTTTAAGACCCGCGCACTGGCTAAAAAAGCCATTGAAGGTGGCAAGGTTCACTACGATGGTGGCCGCGCTAAAACCAGCAAACAGGTGGAAATCGGTGCGCTTATTCGTGTACCACAGGGCTGGGAGATATTAGAGGTAGAGGTGGTATCGCTTTCGGATCAACGACGCGGTGCACCAGAAGCGCGCACACTCTATGCAGAAACCGACGCAAGTGTGCAGCGTCGTGCCAAGGAAGCTGAAGCAAGGCGCCTCACTAACGAGGCGATGCAGCATCCGCTCAAACGCCCTGATAAAAAGCAGCGCCGCGATATTCAGCGTTTCCAACGCAATCAGGGTGAGTAGCCCTCGCGGCTATTTACTCAGTGCAGCAGCATCAATAGCCCAGTTAACGATTAGTCGCAGCTAAACACCCGCCGTCCTTTATAGTAGGTTGCCAAATTATGTCCGATCAAATTCAACGCTTTATGTTCGATCACACCAATGTCCGCGGCGAGATCGTCACCCTGGCGGCCGCCTATCACGAAGTGTTGGATCGCCACGCCTACCCACCCGCGGTCAATGAGCTATTGGGTGAGCTGTTAGCTGCCGTGGCGCTACTCACCGATACCGTTAAGCTGGATGGCACGCTAAGCATCGAAGTGCGCGGCCGCGGCGTTCTGTCATTACTGATGGCCGAATCCAATCCCGGTGGTGAATTGCGGGCGATTGCCCGCATCGCGGAAGACGCCGACCTGCCTAGCGAGCATGCCTCTTTCCGTGAGCTGGTCGGTGAGGGCCAAATCGTCATCACCCTCGACCCCCGTGAAGGTCATCGCTACCAAGGCATTGTCGCGCTGGATCAGGAGACGCTAGGTGGCTGCCTGGAAGCCTACTTTACGCAATCCGAGCAGTTGCCAACCCGCCTATGGTTAGCGGCTGATGAGAAGCGCGCAGGTGGGTTGCTGCTCCAACGCCTCCCTGAAGAGTCACAAAACCAGGATGTCGATGCCTGGGACCGTAGCGTGCAGTTAGCCGATACGATTAAAACAGAAGAGCTGCTCGGCCTTGAACAGCGCGAAGTGCTGCACCGCCTTTACCATGAAGAAACCGTGCGCGTTTTTGAACCCAAAGCCCTGCGCTTTGGCTGTACCTGCTCCCGCGAACGAATGAGCCATGCACTGCACACGCTAGGCAAGGAAGAACTGCGAGATATTCTTCACGAACAGGGCGCTATCGACACCCAATGCCACTTTTGCCATACGAAATATCACTACACGGCGGCGGATATTGAAACTTTGTTAGATGACCCTGAAGCCCCATCGCCTACGATTCACTAAGTATGTAGTCGCGGCTGGGCAGTCGGGCGTTTTTTAGTGCCGCTAGGCGGACCAGTAGAACCAATGAATTTGGCCGCTGTTGCAAACGATCGTTTTAATTTTTACTGCGCTGCAACACAAAATGTAGTGCTTTTGTAGTAGTTTAACTACAAGATATTTGATCTTCGCCCCCGTTTCCTGGGGGCTTTCTTTTTGCCATAATGCGCCGGACTTCAGCGTGCCCAGCCGATTTAGCAGGCTGGGATGACATTTAAGGCGTCGGTGACGCCCGGTAACGAGATATAACGGCCTTAAGGCCCAGGAATCGACATGACCACGACTCAAGCTCCCCAAGCCCACGTCAATCTCAGCAGCGCCGAACTTATCGAGCGCGCCGTGGCACGTGGCGAAGGCCGCCTCTCGGCTAACGGTGCCCTGGTAGTTAATACCGGCCTGCGTACCGGCCGTTCACCGAAAGACCGCTTTATTGTTGATGAGCCCTCTACGCGTAGCCAAATTGATTGGGGCAGCGTCAACCGTCCCTTTGATGCTGAGAAATTCAACGCCTTGTGGGATCGGGTCGATGAATACCTGAACAGCCAAGAGCACTTTGTCTCTGAGCTTCATGTGGGTAGTGATTCTACCCACTATCTGCCGGTTCGTGTTACCACCGAAACCGCTTGGCAAAACCTGTTTGGCCGTACCATGTTTGTGCGCCCTTTGGCCTACAATCAAGCTGCTAAAGACGAGTGGGCCATTCTTAACGTGGCGGGCTTTGAGTGTGATCCCTCTCGCGATGGCACCAACTCTGATGGTTGCGTGATCATCAACTTCGCCGAGAAAAAAGTGCTTATCGCGGGCATGCGCTATGCCGGTGAAATGAAAAAAGCCATGTTCTCCGTGCAGAACTTCCTGCTACCTGCCGCCGACGTGCTGCCGATGCACTGCTCCGCGAACGTGGGGGAAGATGGTGAAACCTGCCTCTTCTTCGGTCTTTCGGGCACCGGTAAAACTACGCTTTCCGCTGACCAGGCACGCTTCTTGATTGGTGATGATGAACACGCTTGGGGCGACGGTATCGTCTTCAACATGGAGGGTGGCTGCTACGCTAAGTGCATCGATCTTTCCGAGAAGAACGAGCCGGTCATCTGGAACGCTATCAAGTTTGGTACCGTGCTGGAAAACGTAGTGTTGGATGATCGTCGTGAGCCCGACTACGCCGACGATAGCCTGACCCAGAACTCCCGCGCCGCTTACCCGCTGGAGCACGTTGAAAAGCGCGTAGCGGAAAACCTGGCGGGCGAGCCGAATGCGATTGTATTCCTGACCTGCGATATGTCAGGCGTATTGCCCCCAGTGTCGATTCTTTCCAAAGAAGCTGCGGCGTATCACTTCCTGTCTGGCTATACTGCCAAAGTGGGCTCCACTGAAATGGGCTCTTCTGAAGGCTTGGCCGCCACGTTCTCTACCTGCTTTGGTGCACCGTTCTTCCCGCGTCCAGCGCGTGAGTACGCTGACCTGCTGATCAAGCGTGTCGATAAGCAGGATGCTCAGGTTTACTTGGTCAACACCGGCTGGACCGGTGGTGCTTACGGCGAAGGTGGTTCGCGCTTCTCTATCCCGACCACGCGCGCCATCATCAGCGCGATTCAGTCGGGTGTACTGCGCGATATCGACACCAAGCATATCGATGGGCTCAATCTACAAGTGCCTGTTGCCGTGCCGGGCGTTGATTCAAGCCTGCTCGACCCGCGTGAAACGTGGCAGGACCGCGATGCCTACGACCGTCACCTTAAAGAGCTGGCGACCAAATTCGTCGATAACTTCAAGAAGTTTGAAGGCGTTAATGAAGCGATCATCCAAGCGGGCCCCCAACTAACCTGATGGTTAGCGGCTGGTAGATGATTGAACCGGTGTGTTTGCTCGTTAAAGAGGCAAGTAGAAAAGCAATTGGCGGGTGTAAGTAGTCGACGGTTAGAACGACTAAGTGCTTAGAAGTGATCGCCATTAGAAACGATTGACGCCAAAATGGGACAGCGCTTCGGCACTGTCCCATTTTTATTGTCTACTTTCTTCGCAGAACAGCAAGGGAGTGATACCCATGAAAAGACGTCAATTCTTAGGCTTAGCGGGACTCACCGGCATAGTAGGTGCCATACCAAGCCTGTCGTTTGGCTTTCCACGGCTAGATCTTGAACCTGCGCCAGGTTTGGAAACGCTCGAGCTTAGCGAAGCCGAGTGGCGGGAGCGACTCTCCGATGAAGCCTTTGATGTGCTCCGTAAGCACGGGACTGAACCTGCCTTTTCCAGCCCCTTGGATAAGGAGTGGGGGGAGGGCGAGTATCGTTGCGCTGGCTGTGATCTATTACTGTTTACCAGTGAAATGAAATATGATTCCGGTACCGGCTGGCCGAGCTTTTTTGAGCACGTAGAAGGACATATGCTCACCGAGCTTGATTTCAAACTAATTTGGCCCCGCACTGAATACCACTGTGCCCGCTGCGGTGGCCATCAGGGCCACGTATTTGAAGATGGCCCCGATCCTACCGGCCTGCGATGGTGTAATAACGGAGTGGCGCTGCGTTTTGTGCCAGCGTGAGCAAGTGGATAGATGGGCGGGTAATCTAAAATAATCAGTAGGAGGGTGGTGTGAAAGGTTGGCTCCAACAACGATGGACTCGAAAAAAACTTGCCCGTATCCATAACTTGCACGACGTAGAACGGCTCGCCAAAAGAGCGCTACCACGACCTATTTTTGGCTATATCGATCATGTCGCAGAGGATGGGCGAACCCAGCGCGCTAACCTCACTGCTTTTGATGATTATCGCTTTATGCCCAAGGCGTTTGTCAATGTGTCGCAAATTGATCTGCACACAGAGCTTTATGGCAAACGCTACGCCGTGCCTTTCGGTATTGCCCCTATGGGCATCAGTGCGCTTTCTACTTACCAGGGCGACCTAGTGCTAGCGCGAGCAGCAGCGAATCGCAACTTACCCATGATCATGAGTGGTTCATCGCTGGTGCCTATGGAAGAGGTGGCGAAGGTGGAGGGTGCCGACTGGTTCCAGGCATACTTACCCGGCACGCCAGAAGGCATCGAAGCTCTGCTCAATCGGATCAAGCGAGCCGGTTTCAAGAAGCTGGTGGTCACGCTGGATTACCCTGTGCCGCCCAATCCGGATAATTTCCGGCGTTCAGGTTTTTCATCCCCTTTGGAGCCAACGCTTCGCTTGGCAATCGATGGGTTGATGCGGCCAGGCTGGTTGTGTAATACCTTTCTTCGTACGCTCTGTAAACAGGGAATGCCGCATTTCGAAAACAACCATGCGGAACGGGGAGCACCCGTGATCTCTCGTCAAGCAGCGCGGGACTTCTCAGGGCGTCGCCATTTTGACTGGGGCTATCTCGATCTGGTGCGGCGGTTATGGCCCGACACGCTGATCGTCAAAGGGGTGCTAAACCCCGAGGATGCGGTACGTGCCCGCCAAGCCGGGGTAGATGGGATTATCCTCTCCAACCACGGCGCCCGTCAGTTGGATAGCACTATCTCTCCGCTCCAGGTGTTGCCAGAGATCAAGCGTCGCATTAGCGATATCCCCATTATGATCGACAGCGGGTTTCGCCGTGGCACCGATATCATCAAGGCCTTGGCGCTGGGCGCTGATTTTGTATTCGTGGGGCGCCCCTTTAATTACGCTGCTGCTTGCGCAGGACAGGAAGGCGTAGAGCATGTTGCCACTCTTTTAGAGCGTGAAATCGAGCGCAATATGGCGCTATTAGGGCTGACCACGCTTTCCCAGTTGGACCGTTCATGCCTCTATCAACCCTCATCCGGTAAAGTAACATCAGCCATCACAACCTAAACCCTTCAACAATATGCTCTGCTAGGCTGGCGATAATTGGTGATTGGGTAGAAGAGGTGCGCTGTAAAACGATGGACGCTTCTGGTAATTCGGGGAAGCCCTCCTTTACACCCAATATCTGCATATCGGCAGTGACCAGGCTTCGCATCCAGGCAGACACGGCCAAACCCGCGCCAACAACGGCTTGCAGGGTAGCCAAACTGGGGCTGCTGTAAGCAATTCGATAGGTTCGTCCTGCGCGGTCTAGCGCATTACAAGCGTGGCGACGGCAAAAGCAGGGTGCCTCGAATATGGCAAGCGGTACCGGTGTCTGTAAATGGGTACAGTGACTCTCGGCGGAGACCCATACCATCGGTTCCTGCCTTAAAATCGTGCCTATTTCATCGCCTATTTCTCGGGTCATTATGATTAGATCCAAGCTCTCTTGCGGCTGTTGGGAGAGCACTGAAGAGGGGGCGCAGTGCACATCGATATCCACCAACGGCCAGGCCTGAGAAAAGGTCTTCAGAATACCGGGTAGAAAGCGCATGACATAGTCATCCGGCACGCCCAGGCGTACACGTCCCACCATATCTGGCTGGCGCAACAGCGTTAGTGCCTCACCCTGCAGCGATAAAATCTTACGTGCATAGCCAAGCAGCGTGTGGCCCTCGCTGGTTAACAGCAATTGGCGATTCTGGCGCACGAAAAGTTGGCGCTCGATAACGTCCTCTTCCAGGCGTTTCATCTGCATGCTGACGGCGGATTGAGTGCGGTTTACCGTCTGAGCGGCGCGGGTAAACCCGCCCTGGTCGACAATCGCCACAAAGGTACGCAACAGCTCATGATCGATGGTGGGTAGTGTGGCCATGGTTATCAATCTTTTTGATGTTGGGTATAAGAAGTATTCGTTGGATTGATTTTAGGCGCTGTTCAATACTTCCTTCAACACTTATTCACTACGCCGTTGTTGGCGGCGAAGGGAGGTTGAAATGGAGCGCTCGTTAGCCTGTTTAGAGCACAGCCAGTGTCCTTTACAGAATGAACACTGCCAGTCAATTAAACAGGAACAACCAAGAATTACCTGGGGAGAAAAGTTCTATCGCTGGCGCCAATTGCGTCGCGAGCGGGATACCTTGCGCCATTTGAGCGACGATATGTTGAAAGATATTGGCCTCAGCCGCGAAGCCGTTCAGCGTGAAGCACGACGCCCCTTTTGGGATGATCATGGCTGGCGGCGTTGATGCCGCAAGTCATGCCAGCCATGGCACGTTTGTGATACCTTGTTGGCACTTAAAAATGCTGCATGAGTTAGTTGCAATTTATGGATGTCAATCAGCGTATTATTTCCCGCCTAGCCACCGAGCTAAGCGTAAGACCCGAACAAGTCGCCGCCACGGTAGAGCTGCTGGATGGCGGTGCCACCGTGCCGTTTATTGCCCGTTACCGTAAAGAAGTCACCGGTGCGCTGGACGATATTCAACTACGCCAACTGGATGAGCGCCTGCGCTACCTGCGCGAGCTGGAAGAGCGCCGCGCCGCGGTGATCGCCGCCATTGATGAGCAGGGCAAGCTGGATGGCCCGCTGAAAGCAAGTATCGAGGGCGCAGAGACCAAGCAGCGGCTGGAAGATTTATACCTACCCTTCAAGAAGAAGCGCCGTACCAAAGCGCAGATTGCCCGCGAGGCGGGGCTCGAACCACTGGCCGATGCGCTGTTGGCCGACCCGACACTCGACCCCGAAAGCGAAGCTGGCAACTACCTGCGACCGGCAGAGGACGATATCCCTGCCATCGAGGATGCCAAGGCCGCGCTGGATGGCGCCAAGCAGATATTGATGGAGCGCTTCGCGGAAGACCCCGAACTGATCGGCCTGCTGCGTGAACGACTTTGGCAAGAGGGCGAACTCAGCGCCCGCGTGCTGGAGGGTAAGCAGCAGGAGGGCGCCAAATTCTCCGATTATTTCGAGCACGACGAAAAACTTTCCAAAGCGCCGTCACACCGTGCCCTGGCGATGTTCCGAGCGCGTAATGAAGGCGTGTTGAGCCTGTCGATTCGCCTGCCCGGTGAAGAGGAAGCCCCAGTGCATCCCGCCCAGGTCACGATTGCCAGGCACTTCGGCATCAGCGACCAGGGCCGTGCGGCGGATAAATGGCTCTCTGAAGTGGTGCGCTGGACTTGGCGAGTGAAGCTCTACACTGCGCTTGAGACCGAGCTCCTGGGCCGCTTACGTGAACAGGCAGAGCTCACCGCCATTGAAGTGTTCGCGGCAAATCTAAAAGACCTGCTGCTAGCCGCACCGGCGGGGCAGAAAGTGACGCTTGCCATCGACCCCGGTCAGCGCACCGGCTGTAAGGTCGCAGTGATCGATGCCACCGGGCAGTTTGTCGACCACACCACCATCTACCCGCACGCGCCACAAAACCGCTGGGACGAGTCCCTCAGCGTGCTCGCTAAATTAGCGAAACAGCATGGCGTGCAATTAATTGCCGTGGGTAATGGCACCGCCAGCCGCGAAACCGATAAGCTGGCGGGCGAGTTGCTTAAAGCCCTGGCGCCTGAGTATCGCTTAAGTAAAGTGATGGTCTCGGAAGCGGGGGCGTCAGTTTACTCTGCGTCCGAGTACGCTTCGCGGGAAATGCCTGATCTGGATGTCACCGTGCGTGGTGCTGTCTCCATCGGCCGTCGCCTCCAAGATCCGCTGGCCGAGCTGGTGAAAATCGAACCCAAATCCATCGGTGTGGGTCAGTACCAGCACGATGTTTCCCAGGTACAGCTATCGCGTAGCCTGGAAGTCGTGATTGAAGACTGTGTAAACGCTGTCGGCGTCGATCTGAACACCGCCTCCAGTGCACTGCTTTCGCGAGTGGCGGGGTTAAGTGCTGCGTTGGCCGAAAATATCGTTGCTCAGCGCAACGTCAAGGGCGCCTTCAAGAGCCGTAAAGAGCTGCTAGAAGTTAGCCGACTGGGCGCGAAAACCTTTGAACAGTGCGCTGGTTTCCTGCGCATTCACAATGCCGACAACCCCCTGGATGCCAGCGCCGTTCACCCTGAGGCCTACCCCTTGGTAGAGCGAATCGCCAAGCAGAGCGGTCGGGAAGTTCGCGGTTTGATCGGCGATAGCGCTGCGCTAAAAGCGTTAAAGCCTGCCGACTTTGCCGATGAGCGCTTTGGTGTGCCCACGGTGAGCGATATCTTGAAAGAGCTGGATAAGCCTGGCCGCGATCCGCGCCCAGAATTTAAAGCCGCCGAGTTCCGCGAAGGGGTCGAAACACTTAACGATCTTAAACCTTCAATGGTGCTCGAAGGCACGGTCACTAACGTGACACACTTTGGTGCTTTTGTGGATATCGGTGTCCATCAGGATGGCTTGGTGCATATCTCAGCACTGTCGGACCGCTTTATCGACGACCCACGCAGTGTGGTCAAGGCGGGGGATATTGTGACGGTTAAAGTCATGAGCATTGATATTCCCCGCAAGCGGGTTGGGCTATCCATGCGTCTGGATGATCAGCCGGAGGCTGAAAACGATACTAGGGGCGGTGCTAACAAAAACAATGGCTCGCCTACGGATCAGCATAATGCAAACCGTAAATCGTCTCGCGGCCAGCGTCATAGCGCTAAGCCTGCTGAAGCGGAAGCGCCCATGGGCGCGCTCGGTGCTGCGTTGCTAAAAGCACGCGGCGGCAAATAGTCGCGCGCCTTAAAATAGCTGTACCTTGAAAAAAGCCATATCTTGAAAAAAACACGGTTGCCGCCATATCCTGTTTTCTATTTTGAGACAGCGATGATGGCGATGCCACCTGACTACACCAAGGTCCGCTCACAGCGGGCTTTACTGACAAGGAGTGTTCACCTTGCCTGAACCACTCACTGTGCCATCCGCGCTGACCGCGCAAGTTGAACGCCTAATCCCCAGCGCGCGCCTTGGTCGGTTGGGCCGCCTGCGTCGTGGGCTTGAAAAAGAGGGGCTGCGGGTTGATGCCAATGGACACATTGCCCAAACGCCGCACCCGCATGCCTTAGGCTCTAAATTAACGCATCCGCATATCACTACCGACTACTCAGAGTCGTTGCTTGAGTACATCACGCCGGTTTACTCCGACCCGAGTGAAGCGCTGTCGTTTCTGTCTGACCTGCATACCTTTACTTATCACCACCTGCAGGATGAATGGATCTGGCCTGGCAGTATGCCATCACGGCTCTCAGGTAATGACAGCGTGCCGATTGCCGATTACGGCTGCTCCAATGTGGGCACCATGAAGCATGTTTACCGCAAAGGGCTAGACATGCGCTACGGCCGCATCATGCAGGCGATTGCCGGCGTTCACTACAACGTATCGTTGCCCGATGACATGTGGCACGCCCTGCGTGAGCTGGAAAAAGCCACCAACATCCCATTTAACGATTACCGCTCCACTCGCTATTTCGGCATGATCCGCCACTTCCGCCGCCATAGTTGGCTGTTGCTGTATCTTTTCGGCGCTTCACCCGCCATCGATAAAAGTTTTTTGCCTGACGACAAAAAAGTGCCTGAAAAGCTGCAGTCACTCAGCGACGACACCTATTTTGCGCCCTACGCGACGACGCTACGTATGTCCGATCTGGGCTATCAAAACAAGGTTCAGTCGCAGCTCAAAATTTGTTTTAACTCGCTATCGAATTACGTCAATACCCTGCGTCATGCCATCTCGTCGCCATGGCCGGACTACGAGAAAATGGGCGTTAATGTTGATGGCGAATGGCGCCAGCTAAACGCCAATATTCTGCAGATCGAAAACGAGTACTACAGTGATATTCGCCCCAAGCGTGTCGCCAAGCACAACGAAACCCCCAGCCAGGCCCTCGAAGCCCGCGGTGTGGAGTACATCGAAGTGCGCTGTCTCGATCTCAATCCTTTCGACCCTCTCGGCGTAACCGAAACCCAGATGCGCTTTGTGGACACCTTCTTGATGTGGTGCCTACTCAGCGACAGCCCCTGGATCTCCGATGAAGAGTGTGACCGCTTGGACGACAACCGTCGCTGGGTAGTCGAGCGTGGCCGCGACCCTGCGCTTAAGCTGTTTAATCATGGTGAAGCGACGTCGGTGCGTGAATGGGGCGAACAAATATTTGCCGAGATGGGTGAAGTCGCCCGCCTATTAGATGCCGTCGAAGAGGGAAGCCCTCATGCTGACGCACTGGCAGAACTCGCTCCACGCCTAGCAGACCCTTCGCTAACGCCATCAGCACAGGTGCTCGAACGGCTCAAAGCGAACGGCGGCTCGCTAAGTGATTTAATGCTTAGCCTGGCCCAGGAGCAGGCGGAGCAGCTGAAAGCAGAACCTATGCAGCGCAGCCGTGAAGCGCTACTTGCTCAACTGATTGAAACCTCGCACCAGCAGCAGCGCGATATTGAAGCCGCTGATAATGAAACCTTTGAAGCGTTTCTAGAGGCTTATTTCGCCAAGGCGCGCGAGTCCCGGGCCTTGTCCGCGTTGCCATCTGAGGCTCATCAATGATCCTGCCTACATATCGTTCGGTTGCCCTGGCCGGTTTGGCCTTCTGCGTTTTAATGATGGCGGTGGCGCTTGGCCTGGAGCATATCGGTGGGTTTGAGCCTTGCCCGCTATGCATCTTCCAGCGTGTCGCGGTGATCGCGGCGGGCATTGTGTTTGCCATTGCCGCCATTCATAGCCCGGCCGGGCGGGTCGGTAAAGTAATTTACGGAGTGCTGGCGCTGGCTGCCGTAGGCACCGGTGCCTTTATCGCCGGGCGTCATGTGTGGCTGCAAGGCTTGCCTGCCGATGAGGTGCCTTCCTGCGGCCCTGGGCTTGATTACATGATGGACATCCTGCCCATGCAGGAGGTGGTGGCCATGGTGCTGACCGGCTCGGGGGAGTGCGCTAATATCGATTTCTCGCTGTTAGGCCTCTCGCTACCCGCCTGGACGCTGATCGGTTTTGCCATTCTGGCCATCGCCCCGTTACGGATGCTGTTTTTTAAAAGCCGGGGTTAGCCGTAAGGCAGCTATAAGGAGATCGGCATGCTTTATCGACATTTCACGACTCAGGAAGAGATCGACCGCGCCTACGACCCGATGATGGGGCGAGACCCGTTGGTGTTGGTAAAGGCGTGGCGTGAGCGCAGCGCAGCATCAAGAGCCAACCATCGCACAACGCTCGATCTGCCTTATGGTCCAACGCTTGCTGAGCGCATGGATATCTTTCATGCCGATGCACCTCATGCTGATGCATCTCATGACGAGCATCCAAAAGCCCCGGTGCATGTGTTCTTCCACGGCGGCTATTGGCGCTCGCTGAGCCATCGTGAATTCAGCTTTATTGTCGATGATCTGGTAAAAGCCGGTATCACTGTCGCGGTGGTTAACTACGCGCTCTGCCCGCAGGTACGCTTTAGCGAGCTGGTACGGCAGAGTCAGGCCGCGATTGCCTACCTCTACAAGCATGCCCCTGAAGTGGGTGTCGATCCGGAACAGCTAAGTATTTCGGGACATTCGGCGGGCGGGCATCTCTGCGCCATGCTGATGTCGACGGATTGGGAAGGTGCCTTTGGGTTGCCAAATCAACTGATTCGCGGCGCGCTCTGTATCAGCGGATTATACGACCTACGGCCATTTCCATGGTCGTGGCTACAGCCCAAGCTTCAGCTTAGCGGTCGCGATGTGCAGGAGTTCAGCCCGTTATGGTTGCCGTGCCGGGTGCCTGCGCCTATTAAGCTGGTGGCTGGAGCAGGGGAGTCTGAAGAGTTTGAGTGGCAAATGAGCAGCTACGCTGAGCATTTGAGCAAGCAAGGCCAAACAGTGACTCAGCAGCTACTTCCTGACGTAGACCACTTCTCGATTCTTGAGCACTATCTAAACGATGACTGCTTCGTTGAGTGGATTAAAGCGTTTCACGCCTAAACACCCAGGTATCGGTCGCGAATAGCGCTGTCCAGCGCGGCGGGCTTGCCGTCCCACACCGTGCAGCCTTTTTCCAGGATGGTGCAGCGGTCAGCGATGGGCAGGATTTCGCTTAACGACTTATCGACCAGCAGGGTAGCCTGCCCCTGCTCCTTGAGCAGACGAATCGCCCGCCAGATTTCCTGGCGAATCACCGGTGCCAGACCCTCGGTGGCCTCATCCAGCACCAGCAGGCGCGGGTTGGTCATTAGCGCACGGCCAATGGCCAGCATCTGCTGTTCGCCGCCAGAGAGCGTTTTGGCCATTTGTGCGCGGCGCTCTTCCAGGCGCGGAAATAATGTTTCCACTTTCTCCAGCGTCCACTCGCCCGGGCGGGCCGTGACCAGCAGGTTTTCGCGTACCGATAGGTTAGGAAAGCAGCGACGACCCTCCGGCACCAAGCCAAGCCCCGCCTTGGCGATGCGGTAAGCGGGCAGACGACGTATGTTCTGCGACTCGAACACAATTGTGCCGCGGCTAGCTGGGGTCAGCCCAAAGATCGAGCGGATAGTGGTGGTCTTGCCCATGCCATTGCGGCCCATCAAGGCAACCATTTCACCGGCCGCGACCTCGAACGTCACGCCGAATAGCGCCTGGGAAGGGCCATAAAACGTCTCAATATCAGCAACTTTAAGCATCAGAATCTCCCAGGTAAGCTTCCCGAACGCGCGGGTCCTGCTTAATTGTCTGGCTGTCGCCATGGGCGATGACGCTGCCAGAGACCAGCACCGAAATACGGTCAGCCAAACGAAAGACCGCTTCCATATCGTGTTCGATCAGAAGAATGGGCACTTCCAGCTTCAGTGCCTCGAGCAGCTCGGTTAGCTTTGCTGAACCCTCTGGGCCCAGGCCCGCCATGGGCTCATCCAGCAGCAGGGCGCGAGGCTTAAGTGCCAGAGCGCAGGCGACTTCCACCTGGCGACGCTCGCCGTGGGAAAGCTCGAATACCGGTGTCCAGGCGCGGTGGCTGAGCTGCATCCGTTCCAGCGCCTCATAAGCTGGCTTTAGCAGCTGTTGATCCCTGGCGACGGGTTTCCAGAACCGAAAACTGTGACTCTGAAGCGCTTGAACGCCCATCATCACATTGCGCATCACCGAAAGCGGCTCAGCCAGCGATGACACCTGAAAGCTCCGTCCCAGCCCAAGACGTGCGCGCTCGGCTATGCTCATAGTGGTGATATCGGTGTCAGCTAGATAGACGCGGCCCTCGTCGGGGCGCAGGCTACCGGCAATCTGCCCGATCAGCGTCGATTTACCCGCGCCGTTGGGGCCAATCAGGGCATGGATTTCACCTGGCCTAAGATCCAGCGAGACATCGTTGGTCGCCTGTAACGCGCCAAAACGCTTATGCAAATTTTGCAGTGAAAGGATAGCGTCACTCATTGCGCTCACTCCCTGCCAGCCAACCCATGACACCGTGCTTGGCAAAAAGCACGACGCCAAGCAGCACCAGCCCCAAAAAGAGCTGCCAGTACTCGGTGATTCCACCTAGCAAAGTTTCCATCATCACAAACAGCACCGCCCCGGCCAGCGGGCCATAAAGGCGCCCCACACCCCCCAGGATGACGATCACCATTAGCTCGCCGGAGAAGTGCCAACTGAGCATCGACGGGCTGACGAACCCGTTCAGGTCCGCGTAAAGCGCTCCAGCAAGCCCGGTAATCGCCGCAGAGATAACAAAAGCTACCAGACGAATGGGATACGGGCTGACCCCCGCCGTTGCCAGTCGTACGTCATTCAGCCGAGCCATGGTCAGCGCGGCGCCAAAGCGCGATTTCATCAGCCGCGAAGTCAGCGCCATCGCAAACACCAGCCCGGTGAAACAGATGAGGAAATAGGTCAACGCATCCGTGCTATCAACCAGAGGCAGGGTGTTGCGTATGTAAATAGGCAATCCATCCTGACCGCCGTAGGTGGGCCAGGAGTTGGCAAAGTAGTAGATCATCTGAGCAAAGGCGAGGGTGATCATAATGAAGTAGACCCCGGTGGTGCGCAGCGAAATGGCGCCGATCGCCAGAGCCAGCAGGGCGCACAGAACCACAGCGGCCAGCCATACTACCAACAGGCTATCGCTGCCCGGCACGCTGAAGGGCCAGCTCATGAAGGGCGTCAAGTCGAAGGCATGGTAGGCGCTGATGCCTGCCACATAGCCACCCAGACCAAAATAGGCTGCATGACCGAAGCTCACCATGCCGCCATAGCCAATTGCCAGGTTGAGCCCGACGGCCGCCATGGCAATGATGGTGACTCGCGAGGCCAGATTGACGTAATAGGTGTGACCCAAAAAATAGGCCGCCACAGGCAGTAACAGCAGCAGGCCGAGCAGAATCATCTGGACCAGGCCTTTGCGGTCGAAGTGGCTATCCGCGTCGGTGACTGGCGCAGCGTTCTTGGAAAGGGAAGTGGTATTAGTCATTGGCAGCAAACAGTCCCTTGGGCTTGAACGCGAGGATGACGGCCATGAGGATATAGATCAGCATCGCAGCCAGTGAAGAACCGACCCCAGTGGCTTCGGAAGGCGGCATGAATGTTTGGAAAAACAGCGGCAGGTAGACGCGCCCCAAGGTATCGACAACCCCCACCAGCAGCGCCCCGAACAGCGCGCCCTTGATCGAGCCGATACCGCCGATCACGATGACCACGAAGGCCAGAATCAGCACCGGCTCGCCCATGCCTACTTGAACCGACTGCAGCGCACCAACCAATGCACCGGCTAAGCCTGCCAAGCCCGCGCCCAAGGCAAACACGACGGTATACAACTTTGAAATATTCACCCCCAGCGCACCAATCATTTCGCGGTCACTTTCTCCGGCCCGAATGCGCATGCCTAAGCGCGTTTTCGAGATCAAAACGTAAAGGGCAATCGAAATAACAATGCCCACGCCAATCAGCATTAGTCGGTAGATGGGATAGCGAGTATCGCCGGGCAGGGTAACAAACCCGGTTAGCCAGGAAGGCGGGCTGAGCCGCATCGGCGACGAACCGAAAATCCAGCGCGTGCCTTCGGAAAAAATCAGTATCAGTGCAAAGGTCGCCAATACCTGGTCAAGGTGAGGGCGGTGATAAAGTCGACGTATCACCAGCAACTCTACCAACGCGCCGACCATCGCGGCGGCAGCCATGCCAGCCCCAAGGCCAATTAAAAATGAGCCCGTTGAAGCAGTGACCGCCGCCGTGGCGTAGGCCCCCACCATATAAAAAGAGCCGTGGGCAAGATTGATTAGCCCCATCACCCCGAACACCAGGGTGAGGCCGCTGGCCATCAAAAACAGCATCGTGCCTAGCTGAACGCCGTTAAGTAGTTGCTCGATTAGCAGGGTAACGGACACGTTGGTTAACCTTGACGAAGGTGAAGAGAAATGGCTGGGTGCACGCACCCAGCCGAGGCCAGCTTACATTTCGCACTGCTCGTAGTAGACATCCTGGATATCTTCAATCGCCACACCGATCAGGCGATTGGTGGGCTCGCCATCATCACCTTCCACCACTTCACGTACATAAATATCCTGGATGGGATGCTGGTTGGGGCCAAAGCGGAACTCACCGCGCACGCTATCAAAGTCAGCGGCCCGCAGTGCTTCGCGGAAGGCATCTTTGTCATCGGGGTGGGCAGTTTCCAACGCGCTGAGAATCAGGTTGGCGGTGTCGTAACCTTGTGCCGCGTAGAGCGTCGGCATGCGGTCATAGGCGGCTTGGAAGCCCTCTACAAAGCGGTCGTTGGCTTCATTCTCCAGGTCGTAGGCCCATAGCGAAGTGTTGCGTGCACCAATCGCTGCACTGCCTACCGCTTTGATAAGAATTTCATCAAACGAGAACGCCGCGCCAAAGATCGGCATGTCAACGCCCGAGCTTTCCCACTGCTTCATGAACGAGATACCCATGCCGCCAGGTAAGAAGAAGAACAGGCTGTCGGCATCGCTATCGCGAATCTGGGCGATTTCAGCCGCATAGTCGGTCTGACCCATTTGGGTGTAAAGCTCGCCAACGACCTCACCTTCATAAAGGTGCTTGAAGCCCGCGAGCGCATCGGTACCCGCCGGATAGTTGGGGGCCATAATGATCGGGCGCTCATAGCCCTGTTCGCGCATATAGGCGCCCATGGCGCCATGCAGGTTGTCGTTCTGATAGGCCACGTTGAAGTAGTTCTCGTGGCACATACGACCAGCCAGGTCGGAAGGGCCCGCATTGGGGGAGAGGTAGAAGGTGCCTTGGCGGGTAACGGAAGGCACCACCGCCATCGCCAGGTTGGACCAGATGATGCCGGTGAGAATATCAACGTCATCACGCTGTATAAATTCATTGGACAAACTGCGCGCCAAGTCAGGGCGTCTAGCATCATCCTGAATCAACACTTCCACATCGTCGCGGCCAGACTGCTCCAGCGCCAGCATGAAGCCGTCGCGAACGTCCACGCCCAGATGCGAGCCGCCGCCTGAAAGGGTGGTGATCATGCCAATTTTGACGTCTTCAGCTTGCGCGGTCAGCACGCTTGAAGAGAGCAGTAAGCCAAGGCCAAAGCGGGATATCATTTTCATAGTGAGTTCCTTGTTTTAATTAACCCTTGCCGCATTTTTAACGAACATTATCTTGCTGAAAACTATCGTTTAGAACAACAAAAGCTGCGACTATTTGGTCGCTGCTCGATTAGAACAAGCCATGTTATAGCCTATCGAGAAAGTGGTGTCGTCATAAGGGACGGCCCGGTGAGTTATTTGCCCGGCATACTTACATACGGCTTTGCTCGCAATGCTGGTGCTAAAGTGAGAGCATCATTTCAGTCAGGGTTAAGTCATGACGATTAGCATGAAAACGCTAGTTAGTAGGCATAGAAGAAAGGGTTATTATTAATGAACCTTTCGTACCAAGGAAACCGCACCCGCTGGGATTGACAGAGGTAGGTGGAGGCGCGACTCTAAGCCTATTCGTTATTTAGACCGGCTAATGGTCGTTAAATCGGTGAGTTTAAGGAGAAACCCCATGCTCGAAGATTGCAAAAATGCCCTGGAGCGCTGGGGAGGCGTACATACCCTGATCGACCGCTGGCTGGATCAGCGTCGTCAGCTGTTAGTCAGCTTCATTGAGCTGAAAGAGGCATGTGACGCTGAACTGGAAGCGGTGAGCAAATCACCTATTGATGCCTTCAGCGAGCTATTGATGGATTACATCAGCGCTGGGCACTTCGAAATCTATCCTCAGCTGTCGGAAGAGGCGCAGGCCTTTGGCGATGATGCTGCGCTGGTTATCGCAGAGAAGCTGCTTGAGCGTCTGGAAATGTCAACCGAGATGGTTCTGGAGTTTGATACCGATTTCGGCTCTACCCTTAGCTGCGAGCAAAATATTGCCCGTTTGCCTGCCTGGATCGACCGTCTGGCGCGTGGCCTTACCGAACGCTTCGCGCTGGAAGACCAGCTGATCGCGCGCTTGCACGCCGCCCATAGCCCCGAGCACGCCAAAGCCCCCGCTTAACGAATCACTATCGTCCGGTAGGAGCGCAATTCATTGCGCGATCAGCAAGGATCGGAGCGCCGAGTGTGAGTGCTACACGATGGCCTGATCGCCCGACAAGTCGGGCTCCAGGGGCTGGGTGTCATCGCCGTTTACCCCCGATCACCAGCATGCAGGGGGTAAGCAGCAGCGTTAGTGCGGTGCCGAAGGTGAGGCCGCCAGCGATGGCGCTCGACATTTGCGTCCACCACTGGGCGGAGGGCGCATTAAAGCCAAGGGCAGGGGTAAACAGATCGACATTGATCCCCAGCACCATCGGCATCAGACCTAACACCGTGGTAATCGCCGTTAACAGCACCGGGCGAAGGCGTAAGCAACCCGCTTCCAGGGCGGCCTCGCCGGGCGTCATGCCTTGGCCGCGCAGCTCGTTGTAGGTGTCGATCAACACGATATTGTTATTCACCACGATACCCGCCAGGGCAATCACGCCCATCCCCACCATGACAATGCCGAAAGCTTGGCCGGTAATCAGCAGGCCCATCAGCACACCCGCGGTGGAGAACACAATCGCCGAAAGCACCAATCCCGCCTGATAGAAACTGTTGAACTGAGTGACCAGAATCAGCGCCATCAGGCCAATAGCAATCATGAACGCGCTGGCCAGGAACTGCATCGACTCCTGCTGATCCTCCTGCTCGCCAGCCACATTGACCATTAAGCCGTCAGGCAGGCTATCGCGACCTGCCTCTAGCAGCGCACGCAGGCGCTCATCGGCAAGAAAGCCGGGAGCGAGATCCGCATCGATGGTAATCGCCCGGCGGCCGTCGATACGGTTAAGGGTGCCCACCTTGGGTGCCGGTTCAAGGGTCACAAAGTGCGAGATAGGCACCTGACCCCGCTGGGTGTTGATGGTCAAGCGCTCTAACTGATCCAGGGAGCGCCAGTTTTGCGGCAGGCGAACGCGGATATCCACTTCGTCACTGACTTCGGGCGGGCGATAGCTCGCCACCTGCAGGCCCGTGGTCAGCAGTTGCACCGCGCTACCGATGGTCGTGACATCGGTGCCCATGCGCGCCGCGGCTTCGCGGTCCACATTCACCTGCCACTCCACGCCGGGTAGGCTGCGGTTATCCTGAATGTCGGTAAAACCACCCAGTTCACGCATTAATTGGGCTAACTGGTTAACGCCTGCATCAGCGACGTCAGGATTCGTAGCGCTCACCTCCAGTACGATGGGTTTTCCGCCGCCAGGGCCCATTTCCTGCTCCTGGAACTCCAGGGTAATGCCGGGAATATCCCGAGCGCGCTCGGCCATATCATCCAGAATAGCCTGGGCAGGGCGCCGCTCATGCCAGTCGATAAACTGGAACTGCAGCATGCCAATCACATCACTACCCATCTGCTCGTTAGGCACTGCAAACGAGCGCGCATAAAGCGCTCTCACTTCGCTCATGCCGGATAGCTTCGCCTCTACCCGCTGGACGATGGCATCGGTCTCCACGGCGGAGAAGTCGCCGCGGGCGCGTACCAATACCTGGGCACTATCAGGCTCTACGTTGGGGAAAAAGTCGACACCGTGGTTGAAACGCGCATAGCCGGTATACAGCAACACCATCAATAACACGGTGACCAGCAGCACCCAGGCAGGGTGCTTAAGCAGTCTGGTCAGCAGGTGGCGATAGCCGCGCCCGAAGGAGGTTGTGGCCTCTTCATTGTTAGCCGTTGATTGTTTCGTGTCGGTGCGGGTAAACAAGCACCCTAAGGTAGGCAAGAACACCAGCGCCATGGCCAGCGATGCCAGCAGGCATAGAATCACCGTAGCGGGCAGGTACTTCATAAACTGACCGACCACGCCGGGCCAGAACAGCAGGGGAATAAAAACCGCTAGCGTAGTGGCCGTCGAGGCAATCACCGGCCAACTCATTCGCGAGGCAGCATTGAGCCATGCTTGATGGGGCGTTTGACCATCGTGGAGATAGCGGTCGGCAAGTTCACTCACCACAATCGCACCGTCGACCAACATACCAGCCACTAAAATCAGCGCAAACAGCACCACGATATTGAGCGTAAACCCAAATGCCCACACCAGCAGGATGCCGGTCAAGAAGGCGCCGGGGATGGTCAGGCCTACCAACAGTGCCATGCGCCAGCCCATCACCGCGACCACCACAATCAGTACCAGTACCACGGCGGTGAGTACGTTGTTGAGCAGCTCGGAGAGCATATTTTCAACGGTGGTCGACTCATCGAGAATAGTGGTGAAGCGAAGCTGCTCGGGCAATAAATCATCGGCTTCTGCCAGGCGCTCACGTACCGCGCCAATGGTGGCGATGATATTGGCCCCGGCACGTTTGGAAACTTCCAGTACCACCGCAAGCTGATCATCAATACGGGCAAAGCCTTCGGGGTCTTTGTAGGTAGGGTTGATCCACGCCACATCACCAAAGGTGACGACGCGATCCTCATCCACCTTGACCGGCATATTCATGACATCGTCAAGGGACTCAATAATGCCGGGGACTTTTAAGGCCAAGCGCCCCGCGCCAGTATCCAAACTGCCTGCTGCCACCAAGCGGTTATTGCGCGACACCTGGTTGAACAGCGTGTCGAAATCGACCCCATAGCTCTCGAGCACCAGCGGATCTACGACGATTTCCAGCAGGTCTTCCCGCTCACCGGCTATGTCCACTTCCAGCACATCGGCGATGCCTTCGATCTCCTCCTGCAGTCGCCGGGCAATCGTCATGCGTTCGCGGGTATCCAGTTGCCCGGAGAGGCCGATAGTCAATACCGGAAATTCCGAGACGTTGACTTCCATGACTCGTGGCTCATCGGCCTCGTCAGGCAGCTCGCTACGGGCGATATCCACGCGATCACGCACGTCGGTCAGCGCGGTATCGGGGTCAAAGCCAGGGTCGAACTCCAGCGTAATCGAGCCATGGCCTTCGCTGGACTGGGCGGTAAACTTGCGCAGTCCTTCAATGCCGCGCAGTTCCTGCTCCATGGGGCGGATCAGCAGCCGCTCGCCATCCTCGGGGCTCACACCCTCCAACGACAGCGAAACGTAAATCATTGGAATGGTGACGTCGGGGTTGGCTTCTTTAGGGATCATCTGCCAGGCAGCGATGCCCGCCAGCAGCAGGCTCACCAACAGAAGAAGTGTCGTGCGGGTGTGGTCTAGCGCCGCATTAATCAACTGGCGCATGAACGCTTTCCTGTCCGGCTTGCGGTTGCGAAATAATGGCGTCTTCAGCAGGTACCGGTGTCACCGTTTCGCCGATATCCACCATGCCCGCGCCTAGCGTAATGAGGCGCAGCGGGTCGGGTAGGCCGGTTACATAGGCGCGCTGTATATCGGCGCTCACCAGTTCGATGGCGGTCTGCTGTACCTGATCGTCCTCATCCAGATGTTTGACGGCCAGTTGGCCCTCACTGTTCAAACTGAGCAGGGCGGGTGACAGGGTGTGCACCTGGCGGGGCGGCAGCGTAATTGTCAGTTCCGCGCTACCACCGGCAAGACGTTTACCCGCCGGGTTATCCAGCGTGGCTTCGATATAAAAGGTACGCGTGGCCTCTTCTGCGCGGTGGCTGATAAAAGTCAGCTCGCCTTCAAGGTGGTCGCCATTGAGTAATCGTGCGGTGACAGGCAATCCCTCGCTCAAATCGCCTACCTGCTGCTGAGACACCCAGGCGGCGCCCTTCAAGCGGCGGTCGTCCACCAACTGGGCCCACTCTTCTCCGGGCTGTAACAGGTCGCCTACCTCTACCTGCACGCGATCGATCACACCATCAAAAGGCGCATTGGGGCGGCTGTCATCCAGTTGCTTCTGCAGTTGGGCCACCGAGGCGGCGCTGGCGCTGAGAGAACTCTGCAGGCGCAAAAGCTCGGGCTGCGAAATCAGCTCCCGCTGGCGCAGGTTGCGTGCCCCGGCATACTCCGCTTCAGCCACCGCTAGCTCGTCCCGGGCCTGCTGCAGTTGTTCAGGCAGGGCGTCGTTATCCAGTACCAGCAGCGTATCGCCCGCCTTAACGCGGCTACCTTGGGCAACCGGCTTTTCGGCCACAAAGCCTGCGACGTTGGCACGCAGGGTGGTTTCGCGTTCAGCGGTCAACTGGCCTTGAATGATCTGTTGGGGAATAAACGGCGTACTCTGCTGTTCTACCACTTCGACCCGTGGCCCCGATTCGTTACGGGGGGCAGCTTCCGGTGCCGTGGTCTGAAAACGCTGAAAATTACCAAAAGCGAGCCATATCACCAACGCCAGCACCAGTAGGCTAGCCAAGGCATAAGAGAAGGGAATTCGTCGCATGGGGGCGTCCATGTCCTTAGCATTACAAGAAAGGAGGGCATTAAGCCGAAGATACCATAGCGCAACTCGGCCTTTGCAGCGAGTGGCAGGCCGCGACGAGAATGGTAGGTACGGTAAATGGGTAGTCGTCTCTTGTCTGATTGAGTTTTTGCCCAACTGGGCATACCATCTTTGCGTCTTGAGTTCTGTTGAGCCACCCCTCAGGCGAGAACCATCCCTAGGCGAACCTATCAAGGAGCAATGATGAAAGATCCAGTACGTATTGCGATTACCGGCGGCGCCGGTCAGATCAGCTACTCTCTTATTTTCCGCATCGCCGCTGGCGACATGTTGGGGCCGGATCAGCCTGTCATTCTCCAGCTGCTGGAAATTCCCCAGGCAATGGACGCCCTGAACGGCGTGGTAATGGAAGTTAATGACTGTGCTTTCCCGCTGGTTCAAGACATCGTCGCGACTGATGACCCGAACGTCGCGTTCAAAGACGCTGACTTCGCCCTGTTGGTAGGTGCGCGTCCGCGTGGCCCAGGCATGGAGCGTAAAGATCTGCTGGAAGCCAACGCCGCGATCTTCTCCGTTCAAGGTAAAGCGCTGAACGACCACGCTAGTCGTGATGTGAAAGTGCTGGTCGTGGGTAACCCGGCTAACACCAACGCGCTGATTGCTTCCTGCAACGCGCCGGACCTGGACGCAGGCCAGTTCACCGCGATGACGCGTCTGGACCACAACCGCGCCCTGACCCAGCTGGCACAGAAAACCGGCAAGCACGTCACTGACGTCGAAAACATGATCATCTGGGGCAACCACAGTGCCACTCAGTATCCGGATCTGGCCCAGTGCAAAGTCGACGGCAAAGCAGCATTCGATCTGGTTGAGCGCGACTGGTACGAAAACGACTTCATCCCCACCGTGCAACAGCGCGGCGCGGCCATCATCAAAGCACGTGGCGCTTCTTCTGCCGCCTCTGCTGCCTCTTCCGCCATCGACCACATGCACGACTGGGCGCTGGGCTCCAAAGGCATCGTCAGCATGGCGATTCCGTCTGACGGCAGCTATGGCATTGAAGAAGGCATCATCTACTCCTACCCGGTTCGCTGTCAGGGTGGCAAGTATGAAATCGTTCAAGGCTTCGAAATCGATGCCTTCAGCGAAGAGAAGATGAAAGCCACCGAGAAAGAACTGCGCGAAGAGCGTGCTGCGGTCGAGCACCTGCTCGGTTAAACGCGCCTGCTGACGCTTTTAGATGAGCGGCAGTCAACGTAAAAAACCCCTGTAAGCATGGCTTTCAGGGGTTTTTTTACGCTTCAATACTCACTTCAATCCCGCAAGCTCATAATCCGCCATTGGCGCTCTTCGGCGACTTTGCGCAGGGTGTCGTCTGGGTCTACCGCAACGGGGTGCTCGACTTTTTCTAATAGCGGTAAGTCATTGTGCGAGTCGCTGTAGAACCAGGCGCCTTCCATGCTCAGGTCTTGGTCTTTCAGCCAATGCTCCAGGCGAGTGACTTTGCCTTCGCGGTAGCTCAGCGTGCCAGAAACACGCCCCGTGTAACGGCCCTGTTCCACTTCCGGATTCACCGCGATCAAGTGATCGACACCCAAGCGCTCTGCAATCGGCGCGGTAATAAAGCGGTTAGTGGCGGTAATAATCAGCAGCGTGTCGCCTTTAGTGCGGTGACGGGCCAGCAGCTCTTCCGCTTTGGGTAGAATGCTGGGCTCGATTTTGCTGACCATAAACTGCTGATGCCAGGCAGCAAGCTGCTCAGGAGTGTTATCGGCTAGAGGCTTAAGCGCCATTTCTAAAAAGGCGGCCATATCCAGCGTACCCGCGTTGTAATCGGCCATAAAACGCTCATTGGCTTCCCGGTAAGCGACCGGGTCGACAGCCCCTTGTTCGAGTAAAAACTCGCCCCAGGCATGATCGCTGTCGATGGATAGCAGCGTATTATCCAAATCGAATATGGCCAGACTCACGGCGCTCCCCTTTTTTAGTCAGTGATAGTAGGCGAATAGTAGTGGTGAAATAAGCGCTAATTAGGCAAATAGCGGAGGCGGATTATCGCAGAGTCGCCACCTCATTCCCACCAACGCGCCGCAGCCATTCATCACTTAGCGTTATATTGTATTGATACGTTTGTCTCCCTTGTGGAAAAATGGGGACAACTGAAAATTTATGAAGGTGATGTCCGTGATCGACGCTGACGGCTTTCGCCCCAATGTTGGCATTATCATTGCCAATAGCCAGGGGCAGCTGCTTTGGGCGCGTCGGGTAGGACAAAATGCGTGGCAATTTCCCCAGGGGGGCATCAATGCAAGCGAGACGCCACAACAAGCACTTTTTCGTGAGCTTTACGAAGAGATCGGCTTAACCGCCGGTGATGTTGATATTGTTGCCTGCACCCGGGGCTGGCTACGCTACCGTCTGCCACGACGCATGATTCGCACACATTCGCGTCCGGTCTGCATAGGCCAGAAGCAAAAGTGGTTTTTACTTAAAATTCGTTGCCAGGAAAGCCAAATCTGTATGACGGCAACCCCAACACCTGAATTTGATGGGTGGCGGTGGGTGAGCTACTGGTACCCGCTAGGGCAGGTAGTACCTTTTAAAAGAGAGGTGTATCGGCGCGCGTTGCGAGAATTGTCTCCCCGCGTTCAGCGCCTGGCACAGGATGACGATTAGGGCGACACGCCGCTGCCCAAGGTAGGGCGGCGGCAGTTTGCCAAGAAATTCCTCAGCGAGGCAAATAACAGTGAAAAGTAAAACGTCCATGCTTGAGGTGTTGCGCCGGGTGATTCAGGAAGTGAACGGCGCGCGCAACCTCAATGCCGCGCTGTCCACAATGGTACGTCGAATTCGTAAGGCGATGCAGACCGATGTGTGCTCTTTCTACCTCTACGACAAAGAGCTTGAGTCGCTGGTATTGATGGAGACCATTGGCCTGCGCACCCAGGCTGTTGGGCGCGTCGTACTGCCATTAGGTGAAGGCCTAGTGGGCTTAGTGGCTAAGCGCAGTGAGCCGCTTAACCTCGAAGACGCCCAGACCCACCCGCAATTCCGCTACTTTGAAGCCACCGGCGAGGAGCGCTACTCCAGCTTTTTGGGTGTGCCGATTATTCATCAGCGCCATATGCTGGGCGTGCTGGTGGTTCAGCAAGCCGAAAAGCGCCGCTACGACGATGAAGACGAAGCCTTTTTGGTCACCATGGCCGCTCAGTTGGCAGGTGTATTGGCCCATGCGTTGGCGACCGGCAACCTAATGCGCCCGGCGCTTGCGGGCGGCCAGGCAATGTTTAAAGGCGTTGCCGCCTCGCCAGGCATGGCGATGGGTGAGGCGGTGGTGATTACCCCGCCTGCTGACTTAAACAGCGTGCCTGATTTGGTACCCAGCGACCTGGATTATGAGGTGGCACGCTTAAAGGAAGCAATTGGCAAAACCCGCAGCGAAATTCGTGCGGCGGCCGAACGGTTGGCCAGCCGTATCTCCGCTCAGGAGCTGGCGCTGTTTGATGTGTATCAGCAGATGCTCGGTGAAGCGGCGTTGGCCGATGAAGTCGAAAAGCGTATTCGTGAAGGGCAGTGGGCCCCAGGTGCACTCGCCGATGTGGTTCGACGCCACGTACAGTATTTAGAACGGGTTGACGATAACTACCTGCGTGAGCGGGCGGCTGATATTCGTGATCTGGGTCGCCGTGTGCTCGCCCACCTGCAGGAAGATACGCCCTCTACGCCGGAAACCTACCCCGATAACGCCATTCTGGTCGGCGATGAAATTAGCGTGGCCATGCTGGGTGAAGTCCCCCGCGACAAGCTTAAAGGACTCGTCTCGGTGCGTGGCTCCAGCACCTCCCACGTGGCGATTGTCGCCCGCGCCATGGGTATTCCTACGGTGCTCGGCATGGTGGATTTGCCGCTGCCGCGCCTAGGTGGTGCGCCGGTGGTGTTGGATGGCCACCGTGGTCGACTGTTTGTGCGCCCAGCGGCTGAACTTAAAGCCCGCTACGCCAGTCTGATCGCCGAAGAAGAGGCGCTCAGCGAACTGCTTGAGCACGAACAGGATTTGCCCAGCGCCACGCCCGATGGCCATATCATGCCGCTCATGGTGAACACCGGGTTGGCAGTCGATGCCACTGCGCTGCTGAAAAGCCGCATCGGAGGGGTGGGGCTTTACCGTACCGAAGTGCCGTTTATGATCACTGAGCGTTTTCCCGGCGAAAAAGAGCAAACCCGGCTCTATCGCGATCAGTTAGAAGGCTTTGCGCCGCTACCGGTCGTGATGCGTACACTGGATATTGGTGGTGACAAAGATCTGCCCTATTTCCCCATCGAAGAGGCTAATCCATTCCTTGGCTGGCGCGGCATGCGGGTAACGCTGGATCACCCCGAAGTGCTAATGGTGCAACTGCGCGCCATGCTTAAAGCCTCCATTGATCTCGATAATCTCTACGTGCTGTTCCCGATGATCACCAACGTAGAAGAGGTCGATGAGGCACTGCGTCTGTTGGATCGCGCCATTTTAGAGCTAGGGGAAGAAGAACTTACGGTCATTCGGCCTCAGGTTGGCGTGATGATTGAAGTGCCCGCCACCATTTACCAAATGGACGCACTGGCGAAGCGAGTCGACTTCTTCTCCGTGGGCAGCAACGACCTTACCCAGTACTTGCTGGCGGTAGATCGCAACAACCCGCGGGTATCTAGTCTGTACGATGCCCTGCACCCAGCGCTGCTCGGTGCGCTGCTTGAACTTGCCAACGACGCCACGCGGCTGAATAAACCCATTTCATTATGCGGTGAGTTAGCCGGTGATCCGGCCGGGGCGCTGCTGCTGATGGCAATGGGCTTTACCAGCCTCTCCATGAACGCGCCCAGCCTACCCAAAGTACGCGCGGCAATCCGCCGAGTACCGTTTAGCGATGCCCAGCAGCTGCTCAAAGAAGTGATGGAGCTGGATACTCCTGCACAGGTGCATGCCCATTTAGATCAGCGTTTGGATGAGTGGCAGTTGTCGCACTTGATGCCACCCCGCGACTAAGGAGTGTTTGTCTTCAGCTGCTGGGAAGCGCCAGGGTGGTTTCACCTTCAAAGCGCCCCAGCGGTCCGAAGCGCTGCTCGCTAATGTCGATGTTCCCTTGGGTGTCTAACGTCAGCCACGAAGTGGCACGGGTGCCATAGCGCTCGCCAACAATAAACGCTGCCGACAACTGACGCTCCAGTTCGAGCCCCACACCGGTATCCGGCAACTCTTCCACCGCAGCCTCCTGAGGATTTTGCATCGCGCGCTGCACGATGTGAGGCCAGGATTGAACAGGGTCTTGCTGAAAAAGCGTATGTTCGAGTGCGCTACGCACATGTAAAAGCTTTGGCCAGGGGGAGTTAAGGTCGGCATTAGAGAGGCCATGCACGCCGGGAGCCACATCGGTTAAAGCTAGGCGATCACGACCACGGTGCAAATGCCACAGCCGCTGTGGCGTGGCGACTAACAAGTTAAAGCCTGCATAGCGCAATGCGCCGCCTTGACCAAGCGCGGTAAGCCACGCGTTAATATCGTCACACTGCAGAGCGTTCGCGACCAGTTCACCACGGCTAGGCGCGCCGGGGGGCACGCTCAGCTGTAAATCGCGGACATTGGTCAAGGCTGCTACGACACCGCCACGTTTAGCAGCCAGCCACGAGCCACCAGCCTCCAAATCACGACCACCGATAATGGCAGGGTTATCTTTCCACTGCGCAAGTGGTGCAGTAGGGCGCGCATGGAACTCATCGCGGTTGCCCATCAGCCGCAAAGGTGTCGGCGTACCGGGTTGCCAAGCAAACGATATCAAGCACATAACAAACTCATAGGCGAAAAGGGTGAAATACGTTCAACGCAAGAGCAGCATGACAGTAACGAAGCGTAGACGTACACTGCTATCAGTATCAGGTTAGTAGTATAAATCATCACCCAAAGGGTGAGAGTGCCGTCATAGTGGCAGGTATCTCAGCGGTTAAACAGCGGTCACGTTATCAGCGGCCATTCGGCCAAGAGGAAGGCGAGATCATGCAACGCTATCAAAGGGAGCACTTTTGGAACGCCATTGTGTGGCCGCTGTTGTGGCCGTTACTGCTTTTGCAAGCGGCACTGATTGTGCTCTGCCTGGTAGTTGGTGCAATGGTCTGGTGGGTGTCGCCAAGTTACGCTTCCTGGAGCACCCTGCTATGGTTAATGGCCGCCCTGCTCATTGGTAGCAGTTTGAATGTCGGCGCCTTCCTAATGCTGCTCAAAACGCGTGGTCGACGTAACGATATTCGTTTCATGCAAGAGCTCGCTGAGCTTGAACGGCACAGTCAGATACTGTGCGCCACCGCTGAACGTGCGCAGTTTGAGCAACAATGTTCCTCGCCGGATGCTTCCGACGAATCTCATCTTCCCCTGCAGCGTCTTGCCAGCGTTAACGAAATGCTAGCCGGACTTAAACGCCGCATTAACTACTCGCAGGTGGCTAGTGCCGCCACTAAAAGCACCCAGCATGAGCATGAACAAACGCTACTCGATGACCTTCAACACCATCAGCAGCAGCTCAAGCACTTAATGGCGGGGCGTGACAGAGCGCGGGAAGAGTCACGTTTAAAATCAGGTTATCTGATACTGCTCCAGCGTGAAACTGACAGCTTGTTTGAGCATTTAAATGCAATGGCCGAAAACGATATTACCGATAGTTGTCGGCAAAATATTATGGATGTGAGCGAGCGGCTGTCAGATATTCGTGCGCTATTGGCTAACCTTGTTCAGCATACTGCTGAGGAAGGTATGGTGAAGGGTAGTGATAATTTACGTGTGCTGGTGGTTGATGATGGGCCAGTGAATTTGATGCTGGCGCGGCAAATGCTGGAAACCCAGGGTCTTCAAGTCGAAGGCGTCAGTAGCGGTGAGCAGGCACTTGAACGCCAGCAGGGCGCCTTTTTCGACTTGGTGTTTATGGACATTTTTATGCCCACCTTGGATGGGCTTGAGACCACGCGGCGCTGGCGTGAATATGAGCGCACCCATAGTGGTAGCCAAAGCGTGCTGGTTGCGCTGACGGCCAACGTCGACAACGCCGGGCGTGATGCCTGCCTAACAGCCGGTATGGATGACCTGCTTGCCAAGCCGTACCAACCTGAAACTCTTCTCAGAATGATTAGCCATTGGTTTCCTGGCACGCTTAAACCGACACCTTCTGCATGACCATCGTCCTGAATGAACTTCGTCGTCGCGTTCGATCAATGAACACTAGCAGCGGTCGCTCGGAGTAAGGAGCTGGCGTTGAGATGTGGTTTGCATTTTTCAGTATTGTTGTCACCAGCGTTCCATTTGCACGCTTAGGCGTTAAACTTGCTCGCTAGCTCATGGTGTGGGCGCTTTAGTGATTCGTGAGTGAAAATTCCCTTTGGTCAGAGTAGAGAGTGTAAATGATTAATTACCCGACGATTGACCCAGTGGCGATCTCCTTAGGGCCGCTGCAAGTCCATTGGTATGGCTTGATGTACGTAGTGGGTTTTGTCGCAGCATGGTGGCTTGGTTGTCGGCGGGCATCGCGCCTCGGCCTCAATAATGATGATATCGGCGATTTGCTTTTCTACTGTGCGATCGGGGTGGTGGCAGGTGGGCGCTTAGGTTACGCGCTGTTCTACGGGCTAGGGCAGTGGACAGCCGACCCGCTGTGGGTCTTCCGCGTATGGGATGGCGGCATGAGCTTTCACGGCGGCCTACTCGGCGTACTGTTGGCGGCCTGGATATTCGCTCGGCGCAAACAGCTAGCCTTCTTAACCCTGACTGACTTTATTGCCCCCTTGGTACCCATCGGTTTGGGAGCGGGGCGCATAGGTAACTTCATCAATCACGAGCTGCCGGGGCGCGTGACCTCGCTACCCTGGGGCATGCCATTTCCCGGTATGGGGCCTGAGCCGCGTCATCCTTCTGCACTCTATGAAGCTTTGCTGGAAGGCGTCGTGCTGTTCGCTATTCTCTGGTGGGTTTCTGCCAAGCCGACAACTCGCGGCTTCTTATCCGGGCTGTTTTTAGTCTGCTACGGCGTTTTCCGCTTTATGGTCGAGTTTGTCCGCATGCCCGACGCCCATATTGGCTATCTTGCATTTGGCTGGTTCACCATGGGTATGCTGCTAAGCCTCCCCATGATTGCCCTGGGCCTATTCGTTATTGCCTGGTCACGCTCCCAACCAGTGGATGTGAAAATCCAAAAAGTGTAGATAAAGGAGCGCTTAGCCAGTTGGTTTCGACCAACTGGCTAAAAAGAGGGGCAATCTTCGCATTGCCCCTTATGACCCCACCACCTAGAATAAACGGCTAAACCGCCTGTTAATTTGGAAATTCTGTGACTGTACCCACGCCCGCGCTTGAGCAACCCTATTTAGATTTGATGCAAACCGTTTTGGAGCATGGCGTTGAACGCCACGACCGCACAGGCGTGGGTACGCGTTCCGTGTTTGGTCATCAAATGCGTTTCGATTTATCGCGTGGCTTTCCGCTCATCACCACCAAAAAACTGCACCTGCGCTCTATTATTCACGAACTTCTATGGTTCCTGAAGGGCGACAGCAACATCGCCTACTTGAAAGAGAACGGCGTGCGGATATGGGACGAGTGGGCAGATGAAAACGGCGACCTAGGTCCCGTTTACGGCTACCAGTGGCGTAGCTGGCCAGACCCTAAAGGCGGCAGCGTTGACCAAATTGCCAAGGTGTTGGAGCAAATTCATACCTCACCACAATCGCGCCGTTTGATTGTTTCCGCCTGGAACCCAGCCCAGGTCGATGAAATGCAGCTACCGCCGTGTCACTGCCTGTTCCAGTTTTACGTTGCCAATGGAAAATTGTCGTGCCAGCTCTATCAGCGCAGCGCCGACATTTTCCTCGGCGTACCGTTTAACATCGCCAGCTACGCCTTGCTACTGACCATGGTCGCGCAGGTGACCGGCCTGCAGCCGGGTGAGTTTATCCACACCCTAGGCGATGCGCACTTGTACAGTAACCACTTGGAACAGGCCAAAGAACAGCTCGCGCGCACCCCGAAGGCCGCGCCAAAGCTGGTACTTAACCCAAAAATAGATGACTTGTTCGCGTTCCGTTTCGAAGATATTGAGATTGAGGCTTACGAACCGCACCCCCACATCAAAGCCGAGGTAGCGGTATGAGCCAGGAAAGCGATATGGTTATGCACAACGATAGCTTTGACTCCCTAGTGCCGGTGGCAATGATTGTCGCGATGGCAAAAAACCGCGTGATCGGCGTCGACGGCAAGCTGCCCTGGTACTTGCCCGAAGATTTGAAGTTCTTTAAGCGTATTACCCAGGCAAAACCACTGGTGATGGGACGTAAAACTTACGCCTCCATTGGCAAGCCGCTGCCGAACCGGCTTAATGTAGTGGTTACCCGCAACGCCGAGTTTTCTCACGAAGGCATACGTGTGTGCCACGACTTGCCCGCAGCGCTGGAACTGGCCGACCAGCATGCCACTATAGAGGCGGCAGAAGAGATCATGGTGATGGGGGGCGGAGAGATTTACCGCCAAGCGCTACCCTTTGCTCAGCGGCTTTACATCACGGAAGTGGATATCGACGTAGAAGGCGACGCCACGTTTCCTGACTTCGCACTCAGCGAATGGCAAGAAGTACAGCGCGTAGCGGGGCAGCCAGCAGAAGGGCAGCCAAACTACGATTTTGTGGTCTACGAGCGTATCGCCGACTGAAAAGGTCAAAGGAGAAGGTTATGGCCGCCAGCTTAATGAATATTTTAGATGACTTAGAAGCGCGTCTTGAACGCACACAAGCTGAGCTGCAAGCCCTGCGCGAAGAAAACCAGCGGCTAATGCAGCAGTTGGCGCTGCAAAATGCTCCAGAGCCAAGCGAGCCAGGCCAGGAGAGGGCGGCCACCGCTGAATCCCACCGCGAAGGTGCTCCTGAACCAATGGTCACTAAGAGCGAAGCGTCTGACCAAGCAATCTCTGAACCAGCAGCGTCCGCTCCACAAGCTGTACCAGAGCATAACGAACAAGAGGGGCCTGCCGAAATAGCACAAACAGTTCAAACAGCTGAATCTGCCCAAGCACCTTCGCCGCATGCACTGCTTAATCAATGGTATGAACGCTATCCAAAAGCGTTCTTTAAAGGCCATACCAAACCGCTCAAAGTAGGTATTCACCAAGACTTGGCGGAGCGCGAAGAGTGGCCCAATAAGCTGATTCGTCGCGCACTGGCCAACTACGTAAACCTTCCCCGCTATATAAAAGCCGTGCGTGTAGGCGCTGAGCGGGTAGATTTAGACGGCCAGCCTGCCGGTAAGGTTGATAAAGAGGCAGCGCAGCATGCATCAGAAAAACGCGGCGAAAAAAAAGAGAACGAACAACCTAAGAAAAGCCCATCCAAATCAAAACCTGTTGCCCCAAAGCCCCGGCAAGTGGCGGTAGAGCAGGCTGAAAGTGAAAAAAGTGAATCGCATAAGCCGCTTAGCTTAGAAGACAAATTGCTAGGCTTGCAGCAAAAATTCAAAGGGCGCTGAGACCAGGCCTGAGCGCAGGGGTTCCATAAAAAAATGCAAATAGTAAAGAAACACTGTTTTTTTCTATTGCGTTCTCTGGGATCCCAGTATAGAGTTTGCCTTGCGAGCATTGGACTATAACAAGGCTTAGTTGAGGACATGCCGCATACCACCGGGAAAAACCGGGGATGGAAAAAGAGCATGGCCCGCAAAAGCCACCTGCCGACTTATTAAGAGTCGAGCAGTAACGATCGAAACAGTATACGAGCTAAGGAATTAAAATCATGAAAAAGACACTTCTAGCGACTGCTATCATCGGTGCCATGGGCGCCTCCGCAGCAGCCCAAGCCGCGACTATCTACAACGAAGATGGCACCAAGGTTGATCTGTACGGCACATCCAGTTGGCCTACTCGGCTGTAGAAGCTGGTGATGGCAGCACCGAAGATGAACTGGGCGATAACGGTTCTACCGTTGGTATCAACGCTTCTCACATGATCTCGCGTGACCTGACAGCCTACATGAAGGCTGAGTGGGAACACGACGCTGATGAAGCTAAAGTTGAAGATGGCATCGAGAATGGCGACCAAGCCTACGTTGGCGCAAAAGGTAATTTTGGTGACTTGCGTGTAGGTTCTTGGGACCCGCTGATTGATGACTGGGCACAAGACAAAATCACCAACTACGAGTTCGCTGATGTTTCTGACTCCTCTACTGACGTTGCTAATGGGGTCAAAACTTTAACCGGTAATCCCGATGCAAAAATTGACCGTGAAGGCGATAAAGTACAGTACATGTCACCGAGCTTTGGCGGCTTTGACTTTGGCTTAGGTTTTCAATACAAAGGTGACGCTGAAGGTGAGTCGGGTAATGATCTAAACGGTAACGGTACTTATGCCACTCAAGAAGATGAAGCTGCATTCTTCGCCGGTGTACGTTACACCATTGATAGCCTCCAGCTAGCCGCTATTTACGACTCTTTGGATAACTACACACTAGAAAATACTACGACTGGTGAAGAATTCGAAGCGGATGCTTACGCACTCAGCGCTGTATATGGCTTAGGTGCTACGACTTTAGGTGCTAAGTACGAGCGCACTAATTTCGAAGAAGGTAGTGATGACGGTGAAGTAGACCGTTATGCTCTGAGTGCAAGTCATGGCTTCAACTTCGGTGATGTTTACGCGGGTTACCAGTTTGTAGATGCTCAAGACGCTGCTGGGATTGTTGATGAGAACTACGCGGGTACTACCGGTGACGAAGAGTACAATGAGTTCCTGATCGGCGCTAACTACAACATCAGCGACAGCATGTACATTTGGGCGGAAACCGGCGTTTATGACCGTGAAGAAGACGCAGGTGACTTCGTTGCTACAGGTGTTGTTTACAGCTTCTAATTCTTGTTCCTCGCGAACAAAGCTGTAATGATCGAAGCCGGCCCTTTGGGCCGGCTTTCTTGTATGCGGATTTTATTGGGTATCAAAGGAGAATAGTCATGGTCAATCGGTATGTGATCGGCCTCGGCGTAGTGCTGGTAACCGCCAGTTTACCGCTATGGGCGCAAAGCCCTGCCGAGCAGCGTAGTCTTGAGGCTGCTAATCAGGTGGACATTTCCAAGTTCTTTTCTTCACAAACCGACGCGCGCAGCCGTACTTTTCCTTTTCGTGGCGAGCAAACCCATACCTTTACGGTGACTGATGCCGGGCAGTATCAGTTAGTCAGCAATCCCGTGGGGGGGGATAGCGATTATCGTATTGTTGCATCGCTAACCGATGAACAGGGTAATGTGATTCGAGAGGGAGATGCCTTCGGTCGTAGTGGTGGGCTGGAAATGACCGTGGAGTTGGAGCCCGGTGAATACACGCTTGCTACCGAGGCGCGTAAAATGGGATCAACCAACTCTGGTGCGAACGGCTATTTGATTCAAGTGGTAGGGCTGGATGCGTCAGGCAATCGCGTAGCGCAAGGCGAAAGCGGTATTGATGATGGCGATGATGCCATTTTTGGTCAGGCAGGCGACACGGGTTCAGTGTTTGTTAGGCCGGGAGCTGCATCGGTGGCTCTTGGCAGCGACAATCGCGGCAGTGAACAGCAGGCCGCACCGGAAACGCTTGCTCAGCAAACAGATGACGCAGGCGGCAGTGATAATACGCTCGATACCATTCTGGCCGACGTGCGGATTGCCTTTGAAGGTGAGGTTGCCACCTTTACGCTCGATGAGCCAAGCAACGTTCAGATTGACAGCTCTACCTTTCCAGGCAACGAAGGTAGTTACCGCTTAGAAGCGCGTTTACTGGATGCTCAAGGTAACGTGGTCGCACAAGACCAGGGAACGGCTGTCGCGGGCGATTTTGCTATCAGCCAACAGTTAGCGCCCGGTGAGTACAGCGTATGGGTAGAGGGGCGTCGGATCGGGTCGATCCAAGGGCGCGATTCGACCTACCAATTGCGTGTCGAAGTGATTGACTGAGCATGTAGATAGCCAGCAGAAGGGGGGAGGCAGGCCAGAAGACCCCAGTACACATAGCTTGATAAATTCTTTTAAAAACGATCTATTAGCGGCGACCTCGGTCGCCGCTTGCGTTTGTGCTTTTGATTGAGCTTTGGGGTGGTATCGCCCTACGCAGTATCCATGATGCGCGACATTGTCAGCTTTCTCTGCGCCTGCCGGGTGTCGGTCTCATGGCGTTTGCGCCGTTTTGTTTGAAGCAAATAAGTGAACAAGGTTGAATGCTCATTAATGGATGATCACCTCAGTTCACTCCAGAACCGCTGACTGATAGGGCTGGTGGTGACCCCGCTCCTACCCGAAGTTCTGCATCAGGCATAGTGCGCGCCGACTGATGGGTGAATCTAATCAGCAGGCGTTCTAGCGCTATTTAAAACGGAAACGTCAGTGGTGTAATCACCAATACCGCTGCCGAATAGGTCACACTAACCGGTAAGCCAATCTTTAAAAAGTCGGTGATACGGTAGCGGCCGGGTGAATACACCATTAAATGAGTTTGGTAGCCAAAGGGGATTAAAAAGCAGGCGCTGGCGCCGTAGGCCACGGCCATTACAAAGGGGAGCGGGTCGGCCCCAAAGGCTTGGGCGGTGCTCCAGGCGATAGGAAGGGTCAGCGCGGCGGCAGCGCGGTGAAGCCTAGTGATGGCGCTTCAGCTGCTGTTCTACCACGTGGCCTTGGTAAAAGGCACCGATGTGGATAAGCCCCGCAATCTGGCTAAGAGCGTGACGGTAGAGTAATGGCAAGGCCAGGGCACAGCTGCGGGAAGTCAACGCCGAGGTGTTCAAAAAAACCGTCGCGGGTTCGAGCACCCTTCAATTGTGTTGTGCTTGGATATTGAGACCGTCGTTTTAAGCAGTACGTTATGTCTTTGTGACACACTCAAAATTGTGGTGTGTAAACTAGTGGTTCTTAACCTAGTTGCCCTTAAACTAGCTATGTTTGAGCTAGCTATCTTGGGAAAACGTACCCATAAATATGTTGCTAATTAAATCAAGGGAGACACAAATGGATGTTGTCACGAAAGCATTTTTTGATGAAACACCGAGTGCTAACGAGGCCAAGGAGTGCGTAACGTTTGGCACCTCCGGCCACCGTGGCCGCTCCATTGAGCGGACGTTCAATGCCGCACATATTTATGCAATTACTCAGGCGGTGGTCGATTACCGTATCGAAGCGGGTTATCAGGGACCGCTGTTCCTGGGTTTCGATACCCACGCGCTTTCTCGCCCCGCTTGGGAGTGTGCACTGCAGGTGCTGGCCGCCAACCGGGTGTCGGTGTTTGTTGAAAAAGGCCACGGATACACCGCTACACCGCTGATTAGCCAGGCAATTTTGCATCATAATCGCCCACAGGATCAGACGGTGCCAGCGCTTGCGGATGGCCTGATTATCACGCCTTCGCATAACCCGCCGGAAGATGGCGGCATCAAGTACAACCCGCACCACGGCGGCCCAGCGGATACTGACGCCACCGGCTGGATTGAGCTGCGTGCGAATGCTTACCTGCTGCGTCAGCTTGAAGATGTACCTACCGTGCCGGTTGATGAGGCGATCGCCCATGCCCAAGAGTACGATTTCACCGCTCATTATGTTGCTCAATTAGGCACGGTGGTGGATATGGCTGCGATTCAGAAGGCAAATCCAACGCTTGGTGTCGACCCGATGGGGGGCACGGCGTTGCCTGTTTGGGAGGCAATCGCGGCGCACTACCATCTCAATCTTGAGGTTGTGAATACTACGATTGATGCTGAGTTTGCGTTTATGCCGTCGGATCACGACGGCAAAATTCGTATGGATTGCTCAAGCTCTGCAGCAATGGCCAATCTGCTCAAGATTAAAGATCGCTTCGATATAGCGTTTGGTAACGACCCGGATGCAGACCGACATGGAATTGTTGACGCTAACGGCTTGATGAATCCTAACCACTTTTTAGCCGTGTGTATCGATTACCTGATTACTCATCGCCCAGAGTGGGCCACTAGCTTGAAGATTGGCAAGACGCTGGTGTCGTCTTCGATGATCGATCGTGTAGGGGCTTCCCACCAGCGTGAGCTGTATGAAGTCCCAGTAGGTTTTAAGTGGTTTGTAGATGGTTTGCACGAAGGCTGGCTGGCCTTTGGCGGCGAAGAGAGCGCAGGCGCCAGCTTGCTGACCCGTGAAGGCAAAGCGTGGTCTACCGATAAAGACGGCATTGTGCTCTGTTTGCTGGCAGCAGAAATCATGTCGGTCACTGGCAAAACGCCCAGCGAGTATTACCGCACGCTCACCGAGCGTTTTGGCGAGCCTTTCTATAAACGCGTGGATACTCCCTGTTCACCGGAAGAGAAGGCTGCGTTTAAAAACCTGACTGCAGAAAGCGTAACGGAGAAGCTGCTTGCTGGCGATCCGATTACTGCGGTGTTAGTCAACGCACCCGGCAATGGCGCTGCTATTGGCGGTATTAAAGTCACTACCGAAAACGGTTGGTTTGCCGCTCGTCCTAGCGGCACGGAATCACTTTACAAGGTATATGCCGAAAGCTTCAAAGGCGAACAGCACTTGGACGAGCTGATCGAAAATGCCACCGCACTACTAGCAGGTGTGTTGCAGTAGCTGATGTAAAGTCAGTTTTATTACCCATGAAATAGAAGGCTCCACAGTTAAATTAATTTTAAAAGTGGCTTATAGTTGATACGTATCAACGTTTGCGCGGGTCGGAATTTTGTTATGTTGGTGGTTGAATTGGATTGAGCGATACTGCTCCGCCTACCACAGAAAATGGGTATAAATGCTGCCGTTATTTTATAAATCAAGGTTAGCCAGTGTCTCTGGCTAACCCACTGAAACTAACACTCACCTCTCGCTCATTAAAAAGCCGGCTTCTGCTGGGGCTCGCGCTTACTTGGTTTTTGGTGGTGTCACTGGTGCTCGGCATGTCGTGGCAACTGGGTAAAACCATGGTGCATGAGGCCAATATGTCTCATCTGCGTTATGAAGCTACTCTGCTTGCCGACGAAGTGACCCAGCAGGTTGAACAGCGCTTTCAGGCATTAGAACGCTTAAGCGGCATAATTAGTGCTACTGATGATGCGAGCTGGATCCGCTACCAGCTGCGTCAGAATGATGGTCTGCTGGCTTGGTTTGAGGGAGTTGTGGTTGCTAATCGCGAAGGGGAGATCGTAGCTGACTGGCCTGCTATTGTAGGCCGAGTAGGGCTTCACACGGCCGAGCTTGAATACTTCCGTATGCTGCGCGGTACTCTTCGGCCTTACGTCAGCGAGCCATTTCAAGGGCGAGCTAGTGGTATGCCTATGGTGTTAGTCAGCGTTCCACGCCTTACTGAACAAGGTGAGTTCGATGGTTTCGTGGGCGGCATTCTTAGCCTGGATTCAGGCGGAATGTTTGGTCGCTTGGCCAAGGTTCGCTTGGGTGAGAGTGGCTATGCGGCTGTTGCTACTGCATCCGGAAAAATTTTGTATCACCCTAACAGCCGCTTGATTAATGCCAGCGTACCTGACAAGGAATTTAATCCTGGATTGGATCTTGCTTTGGATGGCTGGGAAGGTGATGTTGTTGACGAATTATTAAATGGCCAAACAGCGCTACAGTCTTATGCTCAAGTGTGGCCTGCCGGTTGGGTCGTTGGCTTCTATTTGCCGATTGAGCAAGCGCAATTGCCGCTGGCTAATTTCATCCAGAAACTTTGGTGGCTATGGGTGTCGCTGGCAGTATTGATGTTGCCCCTGTTGTGGTGGCTGTTAGGTCGTGAGCTTTCGCCCCTTAAGCATCTGGAAAAACAGATTGGTGAGGTGGGGCTGGGCCACAGAGAGCACGTCAGCCTGGCCACCAATATGCAGGAACTGCAGCAAGTCGCATCCACCTTTAACCGGGTAGAAGAGGAGCGGCAGCTACTGCTCAGTAATCTTCAGGAGCGCGAGGCGTTTCTTGACTCAGTGCTCAATGCCGCACCGCAGGGCATGTTTGTCGCCAATATTAAAGGTGACATCACTTACATGAATCCAGCATTGCTTGAGATGCTGAATATTTCTCCTGATCTGGCTATGGAGTCATGGCTCACTCAAATTCACGTTGACGATATCACCGGTACCAAGGATATGTGGGTCCATAGCCTACGTACCGGCAGTGACTTTGTGCGTCAGTTACGCTTTTTACGCAGCGATCAAGAGCTGCTGTGGCTGGATATTCATGCTCGCGTGGTTATGCTTTCCCAAGATGGCCATACCCTTGGTTTGGTGGGAGTTGTGAAAGATATAACTGAGCGACGGGAACAGGAAGCTATTCAGCGTTGGGAGGCGGAGCATGACCCGCTAACGGGTTTGCTGAATCGTCGAGGTTTTGAGCGCCGCCTTGAAGAAGCTTTTGCCGATTTTCAAAAAACCAGCACGCCTTCGGCCCTGTTGCTGTTCGATTTAGATCACTTTAAGCCTATCAACGATGAAGGCGGGCATGCTTTGGGCGATGAAATGCTGCGTCGTATTGCTCAAGTGGTCGCCTGGGAGGTGCGTCGTAGCGACCATGTAGCGCGTCAGGGCGGTGACGAGTTTGGTGTACTGCTGCCTAGTTGTACCCTTTCTCGGGCGAAGGCAGTGGCGGAATCTTTGCGGCAAGCAGTGGGGGAGATATCCGTGACTCACCAAGGGAAAGAGTACATGGTGACGCTCAGTATTGGCGTCACCACCTTTGATGAAGTTGACGCCAGTGTAAGCAGCGTTTTAGAGAGAGCCGATGCCGGGAGTTACAAGGCTAAAGATCAGGGCCGAGATGGGGTGGTCGTCAATATGCCCCAAAGTCATGATGATGATGTCATGGAACTCTTCGATCAATTTAAATAGTTACCACATGCCCCAAAAGCCGTCTTGTGTGCCTGTGGCGTGCTTACTAGTCGACAAAACTTGCCCAACAGTAGAATATAAGCAGGTGCTGAACTTACTGCTAGAAGCCAGTTTTTTAAAATCAAGGCAGATCGAGATACTGTTGTGAACCTAATCGAACTCTTTGCTCGCACGCTGGATATCACGCTGCCTGTGTTTGCGATGGTGTTTATCGGCCTGAGCCTTAGGCGCTTGAAATTGATCGACAGCGCTTTCGTCTCAACTGCCTCAGCCTTAGTCTTTAAAGCGACGCTGCCCACTCTGATTTTTCTTAGTTTGATAAAAGCCGACCTAAGCGTTGCGCTAGATGTTTCACTGATGGTGTTTTTTGCTGCGGCGACGCTGGGGCAATTTCTGCTGAGCTGGGTATGGGCGCATTACCGTGTCGCGCGTGAAGATCGCGGTATATACGTGCAAGGTGCGTTCCGTGGCAATTGCGGTGTAGTGGGGCTAGCACTTGCAGCGGGTATGTACGGTAACTACGGCCTTTCAGCGGGTAGCTTGCTGTTAGGCGTGGTTATTGTGTTGTACAACGCGCTTTCGGTGGTGGTGCTGGCGTTCTATCAGCCTGGGCAGTCCACTGACTGGCGCAGCTTGCTAAAGCATGTTGCCACCAACCCGCTGATTATCTCGGTCTTTGCCGCATTGCCATTTACAGCTCTCTCTATCCCTCTGCCCAGTTGGTTGATTACTTCAGGGGATTACTTTGCTTCCTTAACCCTGCCGTTGGCGCTGATTTGTATCGGCGCTACGCTCTCTGTATCAAGCATGCGTGACAGTAGTCAGGTGGCGCTAAGCGCTAGCTGGATGAAAATGGTGATATTGCCCATTGTCTCAACGGCAGCCGCTTGGCTAGTGGGCTTTTCTGGAGCACAGCTGGGTTTGCTGTTCCTGTTTTTTGCCAGCCCTTCGGCCGCGGCAAGCTTTGTGATGGTAAAAGCGATCGGTGGCAATGTAGCGTTAGCGGCCAATATCATCGCCATTACCACACTGATGGCGAGCATTACCGTCACGCTGGGCGTGTTTGCCCTGCGTTTGCTTGGTTGGATTTAGCAATTAGGTTGAAGCGGGCCAACTCGGTTGGCCCTGCCTAACCGGACGCGTTATACTACGCGCCCTCAAGTTTGTACTCCGCTTAAGTCCCTGTAGCTCAGTAGGATAGAGCAGCCGCCTCCTAAGCGGCAGGTCGCAGGTTCGAATCCTGCCAGGGACGCCAACGGGCTATCTTGAGAAGTCCTGACAAAGCCAAAAATGATGTGTAACACTCTGAAAGACATTATTTTTTAGCCCTCATTGTTCCCCAGCATTCCTTTCAAAACCGGCTGCAAAGTGGTATACAGAATGGTATATGCCCCCATTCGAAGATGCTCGGTATACCGCCATGGCACTAACCGTTCGACAGATAAACTCAACCAAACCTAGCACGAAAATTTTAGCCCTCAACGATGGCCAAGGATTAGAACTTAGGATCTGGCCCGATGGTCGTCGTGGGTGGCGTTTGCGCTACACACGCCCTAATGGCAAGCGCAACATGATTAGCCTTGGGAAATATCCAGAAGTGAGCCTTGCCGAAGCGAGGGAGAAGCGGGCGGACATAAGGCGTTTAATATCTCAAGGCACCGATCCAGTTGAGCAAAAGCAAAACGATAAGCGGCAGCAACAGTACGCTGCACAAAACACATTTGAGGTGCTGGCCATGGAGTGGCACGCGAGCATGGTGCCGCGTTGGAAAGAGACCTCTAAGCGAGCCAACGATAGTAAGCGTGTGCTGGAAATGTACGTTTTCCCAAAGGTGGGTAATCGCGCCATTGAGAGCATTCTGCCCTTAGAGTGGCTTGAGATACTACGCGCGCTAGAAGACTTGGGAAAATTTGAGCAGAGACGCCGGCTACACGCCTTCTGCAGGGATATCTATCGCTACGCCATCATAACGGGCCGGGCTAGCTTTAACCCCCTCACCGACCTCAATACAGCGCTTAAACCCTATAAGCGTGGAAGCTTTCACCATATTTCTCAGGAAGAACTGCCCGAACTTGTACGTGATATTGAGGGCTACGATAAGAGCCCTATGGTGCGTATTGGCTTGAAGCTATTGCTGCTGACGGCTGTGCGCCCTGGTGAGCTGCGCATGGCTGAGTGGAAAGAATTCGACCTACAAGACGGAATCTGGAAGATCCCCGCTGAGCGTATGAAGATGGGCAGGGCGCATCAAGTCCCTTTGCCCACACAAGCCGTTCATGAGTTGCGCTACCTGCACAAGCTAACAGGAACTTTCAAACTGCTGTTCCCAGGTCGAAACAACCCCCGTAAGCCGATATCCGATGCCGCCTTTAACATGGCCTTAAAGCGCCTTGGCTATGAGGGTCGGCACGTTCCCCATGGCTGCCGCCATGTGGTGGCCACCGGTTTGAAAGAATTGGGTTACCCAAGAGAATGGATAGAGCTACAGCTATCGCACAAGCTGCCAGGGATCGAGGGCGTTTACACCCACGCCCAGCACATGGCCCCGGATCAAAGGCCCGCCATGATGCAATTTTGGGCGGATTATCTATTTGGGACAGATAGGCAAGGGGGCAGGCTGTTTTCAGGAGAGAGTTAGGGGAGAAGTATATGAAAGTCGAGCTACATACAGGCCTGTAAGTTTCTTTGATTGAAAACTAGCGTTGTAGGATTGCCCAAATGCACGTCAAGATAGCTTTATTCTCATAAGTTTCCAAAAATGAGAAGCTAGTATCGTAGGTTTGCACAGATGCACGTCAAAACAGCTTCGTTCTCATAAGTTTCTAGAAGTGAGAAGCTAGCATCGTAGGTATGCATAGATGCACGTCAAGTTGGTTACGTTCTCATAAGTTTCTAGAAGTGAGAAGCTAGCATCGTAGGTTTGCATAGATGCACGTCAAGTTGGTTACGTTCTCATAAGTTCTTGGAAGTGAGAAGCTAGCTCTGTAGGTTTGCATAGATGCACGTCAAAATAGGTACAGTCTCATATAGTTCTAAAAATGAGATTCTAACCTCTGCTAAGCATGCATCTCATGATCAGGCATCCATAGAGGTATTGAAAATAATGTTGACTCTCAAAAATTGATAAATATGATGTACTATATTTGGCGTTCAAGAAATTGAAAATTTGAGAGGCAATTGAAATGGAGTTAAATTTAGACGAAGCTGTAAATTATCACTACGATAAATTTCCACCTCAAAAAATAGATTATGGCAAGTTTGTAGACAAACTTATAAAAGCTACAGATGCAATTGCACGCTATGATCAAATGCTAAAAAACATGCACAATAGCGAAATACTGCTTGCCCCTTTAAGGAATCAAGAAGCAGTTATCTCTTCTAGAATGGAGGGAACTGTTAGTACTATGGATGAAATCTTGCAATATGAGGCTGATCATGAAAATGAGGCGGCTAGTACACCTAGTGTAAGGTCTGAAGTTATTGAAACAATACTTTACCAAAGGGCGTTGAAGGCCGCTCAAAAAGCTCTAAATGATGGCTATCCAGTTTCTCAGTCGCTGCTTAAAGGAGTACACCAACGACTTTTATCATTTGGTAGAGGGGCATCAAAGTCACCGGGGGAGTTTAAGCTTGAGCAAAATTATTTGGCTGATAGGAATAAAAAGAAAATACTTTTCATTCCCGTTAGCCCAGAGCGGCTACAGGATGGATTAGATGTATTGTTCAAGTATATCAATGAAGATCCTAGCCCAACGCTCGTTAAAGCAGCATTGGCGCATATAGAGTTTGAGGCCTTACATCCGTTTAAAGATGGTAATGGAAGGATTGGGAGGATGTTGATAACTTTGATGTTATGGAAGTACGGAACTATTTCAGCACCTCATTTTTATATTAGTGGATATTTTGAAGAAAATAAGGATGAGTACATTGATACGATGAGGCGAGTATCGGAGACAGGGGATTGGGAAGAATGGTGTTCTTTTTTTCTAGAAGCCGTAGAGCAACAGGCAATACGGAATTTAACTGTTGCTGAAAATATAAGGTCGTTATATGAAGAAATGAAAATTTTATTTGCTGAGTTGTTGTCTTCAAAATGGAGCGTGACTGCACTAGATTTTGTTTTCACTAACCCTGTATTTCGTAATAACAAATTTACTTCGCAAAGTGGGATTCCGGCAGCTACTGCTGCAAGATTTACTAGAATTATGTTAGATAATGACATAATACGTACAGTCGAGGAGGCATCAGGGCGACGGCCAGCCATGTATTCCTTTGAACCTTTGCTGAAACTAGTCCGTGTTTAAGCGATATATTGTTTATTAATAGCTAATTAAGATTGAGTCGTAGTTTATGTTTAGTTTAAAGCCGCTGCCCCCGCAGCGGCTTTTTTGCTTATACAAGAGAAAATTTTTTACCTCGGTGTAAGTGGCACCACTTACACCCGGCCCTGCTGGCAAGGTTTTGGCGAGGGCGTCAAGCTTACTCGGGCTACTGGAGCATTTGCTGGGAACGAGACCGCGAGGACATAAACCCATGACCGACAACACACACCAACCCACCTTCAAAACGGTGAACCAGATCCCGCTAGGCAATCGCTTGTTGCGCCGTAAAGACGTGGAACAGAAAACCGGAAAGAGCCGTAAGGCTGACCACGGCCACAGCGCACCACTTCGGCATGATCGGCCCCGCATTCGTGGAGCAGATACTCAAGGAAACCGACCCCGACTACTTTTATCGGCGGTTTGCTGAGGTACGGGAAGGATTCAACTCTGAAGGCCCCCAGGCGGGCAGGGTAGCGGATCGCTTCGCCATCATTGGGCTAGCCGGGGAGCTGGCGACCACTTACGGAATTTTGCCGTGGGAAGAAGGCACCGCCGCCAACGCAAGCCGCCAGCTATTCCGCGAGTGGATCGCCAGGGTAGGCGACGGTAACGCAGAAGATCGTCAAATACTTAGCGCGCTATCGGATTTTATCGCCATGCACGGTGATAGCCGCTTTTCCAATATTGCTGCTGAGCTACCCAACTCCAACATTAAGCACCGAGCAGGTTACTTCGAGATCGAGGACGGCAAGCGTCTTTACCTGTTCAACCGTGCCTCACTGACTGAGGCGGCAGCGGGGTATGGCCGTGACCGCGTGATACGCACCCTGGAAACCTACAACGTGCTAGCCAAAACCGACAGTGGCCGCCGCCAGAAAAACTACCGCCTCCCAGGAGGAGGGAGCACGCGCTTTTTCGTCATTGATCCCGACAAGCTGGATGCAGAGCGAGGGGGCGAATGATGGATAGGCTTTTTACGCGTGAACCTAGTTTCTGTGGCAACACTGGCTACAACGGCAACACCCAGCAACCACGGGGCTTGCAGCCGTTGCCTATTAATAAGAGAGGTGGCAACAAAGGCAACACATATCTTTATATCTATAGAGCACCTGATTTTGTCTGTTGCCGTTTTAAAAAAGCGGCTACAGGTTGCCAAAAAATACCAATTAAATCAATGGTGTTACCGGTGTTGCCTCGTTGCCCGCGTTTTTGAAATCAGTCAGGGGAATTATAGGGGAGTGGTTTCGTTCGTTATGCGAACACTTCCTGATTGTCTCCTTGCCGTGCCCCATCCCCCTTTCTGGCAGGCGCTTTTTGCCTTGCTCACGTTTTCCCAACCGTGGGGCCTTGGCTCCACATCCTCACCCTGCACCCCAACCGCCCAATGGAGGGCCTGATGAACCAACCAGCAACCACCACTCAACAGACCGACCGTAACAGCAACGAGGGCCAAACCATGGAAACCGCAAAACCGGAAGCACAAGCACCCTGAACCGCCCCGTCTTTACCGGAGACTCCATATCTTGAGAGGATGGAGTTATGAACTCACCAAAACGATATTCCCCGGAAGTGCGGGAGCGAGCTGTTCGTTTAGTTATTGAACAGCAAG
>NZ_JBANSN010000015.1:0-92847 GCF_037070215.1 Vreelandella arctica
CACCAATGGCCTTAGCTATCTTTCGCTGGCTAATGCCGGTCTCAAGATAGGCAAAAATTTGGTATCGTTGGATCTGGGTCAGTTGTCGGTATCCCATGCTCTGCTTCACTTTGGTAGGTAAGGCAGAGAGGGTACCGGCGCTGGCCCTCCTGCCTCTACCTTGTGGTCCAAAGTGCTGCGCTTATTCTATGAATCCAGGGTTTATAGTTAACCCAGTATTTTTCCTCTGCCTGATTTGGACTCATACCACCGTTATGTTGGTGAGGCCTAAGCTGGCTGTAATACCCGATTAAATAGTTCACGATATGATGCTGCCCCTGCAAGAATGAGCGATAGCCGTACGTTGGCACCCATTCAACTTTTAAGCTCCTGAAGAACCTCTCCATTGGCGCATTATCCCAGCAGTTCCCACGTCGGCTTAGACTTTGTTTTATCTGACATTTCCAGAGCGTCTGACGGAACTTGCGGCTCGTATAATGACTGCCCTGATCGCTGTGGAACATAACCCCTTTTGGCCGCCCACGACTCTCATAAGCCATTTTTAATGCACTGCTGGTGAGTTCGCTATCGGGTGACAACGACATTGACCAGCCAATCGTTTTCCTAGCAAATAAGTCCATGACAACGGCTAGATAAGCCCAGCGATTGCCAGTCCAGATATACGTGACGTCGCCACACCAAACCTGGTTGGGTGCCTCGACGTTAAACTGTCGCTCTAAGTGGTTCGGTATCTCAACATGCTCATCACCTGTTTTCTTGTAGGTGTGCCCAGGAACTTGGCAGCTAACTAAACCAAGCTTTTCCATTAGGCGGCCAGCGCGATAGCGGCTTAACGGAATATTCTGCCTTGTCGCCATCTCTGCAATGCTGCGCGCACCTGCAGAGCCTTCACTCTCGCGAAATAGTTCTCTGACCTTGGCTATTTCCTTGGCTTTCGTGGCACACACAGGTCTTTTTGAACGTTGTCTCCAGTATTTAAAGCTGCTGCGATGCACGCCAAACACGTCACACAGTTTTTTTACCGGGTAGCTCGTCTTGAGTTTCTCGATTAGCGAGAAGTGTTCAGGGAGTCCGACATCAAGAGAGCGGTAGCCTTTTTTAAGATGCCTTTTTCCATCTCAATGTCACGGATGCGCTTTTCAAGCTCGCGAATCCTGAGCTGATCGGGTGTCATGGGCGTAGCTTTAGGGCTTTGGCCATCACGCTCTTGGCGTAACTGACGAACCCATTTATCCATGCTCGAATACCCCACATTCATGGCTTCAGCCGCTTCTCTAACTGTATAGTTTTGATCAACGACTAGCTGTGCTGCTTCGAGCCGGAATTCAGGGCTAAAGTTACGTTTTGGTCTTGTTGCCATGCTGCCACCTAGTGATGTCTTGGTGCATATTAGCACCTCTAATTAGGTGGCCAAATTCACTATGCCACTACAAAGACACTGATAGGCATTGGCTCACCTTTTGAGATTTAAATAGGAGAAATCAGGCGACGCCTGAGATTTACAGAATCATTAATGTGGCGATAAATACTTTTCATCATCTTTCTTGATAGTTTTTATACTTATCAAACAGCACTGTTAAAAAAACAGCGCTATTAAAACAAACGGACTATTAAGCACGTCAAATAAAGGGTTTCTTAGCACGCTAAAATAAGCCTGTTCCTAGCGATAGCAACCCCATTATAAAAACGCACTTTAAACATCAGCGTTAATTAAATACGTATTATGAAAAGCATTAATTACCAAAAACCACCGTGCGCCCTGAATAGAAAAACACACGGCGTTCTAAGTGATAGCTAATCGCCCTGGCCAACGTTAAGCACTCGATATCACGCCCCTTGGCAACCAGATCCTCAGGATAATGGGTGTGATCCACAGGCTCGACACCTTGGGCAATAATCGGCCCTTCATCAAGGTCATTATTAATATAATGCGCCGTTGCGCCGACCAGCTTAACCCCTTTCTCATACGCTTGGTGATAAGGCTTAGCGCCTTTAAAACCAGGTAGCAAAGAGTGATGAATATTAATCGCCCGCCCTGCTAACAGTTCACACATGGAGGGCGAAAGCACCTGCATGTATCTTGCCAGCACTACCAGTTCCGCATCGGTTTCCGCAATGATGTCGCGTACTCGCGATTCCTGCTGCAATTTCGTCTCGGGGCTGATCGGCAGGTAGTGGTAGGGCAAATCGTGCCATGCTGCCAATGGCTCCAGATCAGGATGATTGGAAATCACCGCTTTGATATCCAGAGGAAGCTGCCCTGTCCGATAACGGTAGAGCAGATCATTCAAGCAGTGATCGGCCTTGGAGACCATAATCACAGTGCCGGTGCGTTTGCCAGGGGCCGTCAATTCGAACTGCATATCGAATTCGCTTGCCCGCGCTGAAAAATCGGTGTGAAAGCGCTCTTCATGAAACTCATCTTGCTCTGGGCGAAACTCGGCGCGAATGAAAAAGCGCCCGCCGAGCCGATCATCGAAAGAGTTGAGTTCAGTGATATAGCACTGCTGCTCTTTTAGAAAGCGGGTGACGACGTCCACCGTTCCCAAGCGACTAGGGCATTGGGCGGCAAGTATCCAGGTATCGCTCATTCGGCTCATAGTGCATGCTTCTCAGTTAGCGGCAGACCGTTGCGGAAGATCATAGCGGCCGGAACAGCGCTCCGGCCTGCCCGCTTATTGTTGTACGTTAATGCCGAATTCTGCCCCGGCATCCAGCAACCAGCGGTAGCAGTAGTCGGCAAAGCTGCGCCGCACCACTAACTCCCAACGCTCGTCACTGGGACGACGAAGAATAGTGGTCGCCTTAGCGAAGACGGTAGTGACACCTTTCCCCACCGGGAAATTGCTGGGGTGAACATCGTAGATCACCGTTTTCATCAATAGCTCTCGGGCTGCTTCGCCGGAAAGCTCTAATAGCGTCTGGCCGCCGCTGACGTCGCTAATCGCGAAGTGGGCACTGCCCAATTGCTCGCGCAGCTTGGTCTCCAGTGGAAACTCTTCGCCACCTGGCACGATGACCAGCCACTCGTCCGGGGAGAGCCACTGGATAGAACGTTCACCGCTGGCATCTTGTACCAACGTCTGGGGTTGCCCAGGCAAGCTGATTCCCAGCACGTCGCGCACCGCCTCGTCGAGCACGATGGCACCACCCCGTAGGATCAAATGCCCAAGCATTGCCCGCTCGCGTAGCTGAAGCCGGCTTGGGCCGCCGGCCTGGGGCGCACCGCTGCGACGATAGCTATAGGCTAACGGGGATTCTACCGGGATAGCGGTATCAGTACGGGTGTCGAAAGTGGCCGCGTTAGACATGCTGGCGCTCTCCCTTGGGGTCGTAGAAAATGGTGCTGACGATTTCAGCCTCATGGGTTTGCCCATCCGCCATGGGCAGGTAAACCGTTTCACCCAACTTCTGATGGCCACCCTTAACCACCGCTAGCGCAAACCCTGAATCCAGAATCGGGCTGTAGTAGCTGGAGGTAACATGCCCCACCATCGGCATAGGAATCGCATGCTTGGGATCAAGCACGATCTGAGCGCCCTCTTCGAGGATCACCTTCGGATCCTTGGGCCGGAGCCCCACCAACTGCTTGCGGTTTTCGCGTTTGGTGTCACTGCGCGTCAGGGCCCGCTTGCCAATCCATGAGTAGGGCTTGTCGTAGCCTACGCACCACTGCATGCCCAGGTCTTCCGGCGTCACGGAGCCGTCGGTTTCCTGACCCACGATGATGAAGCCCTTTTCAGCGCGCAGAACGTGCATGGTTTCGGTGCCATAGGGCGTCAAGCCGTACTTCTCGCCATGCTTGAACAGGGTCTGCCACACATGCATGGCGTAGTTTGCCTGAACGTTGATCTCGAAGGTCAGCTCGCCGGTAAAGGAGATGCGAAAGACCCGTGCAGGCACCCCCGCCACTTTCCCGGATCGCCAATCCATAAACTTAAAGCTATCGCGGTCAAGATCGAGATCACTGATCTCAGCGAGCAGCTTGCGCGCTTCCGGGCCGGTGATCGTCATGGTGGCCCAGTGGTCAGTCACTGAAGAGAAGTAGACATCCAGTTCCGGCCATTCGGTCTGATGCCACAACTCCAGCCACTCGAGGATGGCCGCCGCGCCACCGGTGGTGGTGGTCATCAAAAAGTGATTTTCAGCCAGACAGCTGGTCACGCCGTCATCGGTGACCATGCCATCGTCTTTGCACATCAGGCCGTAGCGGCACTTGCCGACTGCCAGCTTCTCCCACTTGTTGGTGTAAATCCGCGCCAGGAACTCACGCGCATCTGGCCCTTGAATATCGATCTTGCCAAGCGTCGAGGCATCGAGGATACCGACCTTCTCGCGCACGGCCAGACACTCACGAGCCACTGCCTCGTGCATCGTCTCAGTCTTGCCATTCACCTTCTGTGGGTAGTACCAGGGGCGCTTCCACTGGCCGACGTCCTCGAACTCGGCGCCACGCTCCACGTGCCACTGGTGAAGCGCGGTGTAGCGTTCGGGATCGAACAAATCACGGCAGTGGCGACCGACGATGGCGCCGAAGGTCACCGGGGTATAGTTGGGACGGAACACCGTGGTGCCCACCTCGGGAATGGAGCGATTCAAGCAACGGGCGGCAATCGCCATGCCGTTGATGTTGCCCAGCTTGCCCTGATCCGTACCGAAGCCCATCGCGGTATAGCGCTTGATGTGCTCGATGGACTCGAAGCCCTCCCGGGTCGCCAGCTCGATGCCCGCCGCGGTGACGTCGTTCTGTAGGTCGACGAACTGCTTGGGGCCGCGCAGCGTGGGCTTCTCGTGAGGCACCTGGAAGAGCGCCACCGCAGGCCCTTGCTGCAGACGTTCAGCGCTCGGCAGAGTGACCGTCTGAACGGCATGGCCCATGGCGGCCGCTGCCTTGATGCCCGCCTCGACACCTTCCGCCAGCACGTCTCCCAGCGCATAGCAGCCGTTGGCACCGCCACACGCCTGAACGCCCTTCACCAGCCCCGGCACGAAGCCGAGAATATCGTCGCGCCAGGTAGGCCGCGCGCCAGTGTGGGATGCCAAGTGAATCACCGGGCTGTAGCCGCCGGAGCTGGCGATGGTGTCGCAGGCCAACTCCTGAACCGGGCCGGTCACTTTGAAAGCGTCAATATCAATCTTGGCGACCCGCGCTGCAGTAACCCTATTGCTGCCCTTCGCCTCGATAACGGCGCTGCCCGTAATAATCTTGATGCCCTGGGCGCGAGCGGTATCGACCCAATCGCCCACCGGCGCCTCGCGGGCGTCCACGATAGCGACGACCTCACAGCCAGCCTCTTTCCAGTCCAGGGCAGCGCGGTAGCCGTAGTCGTTGCTGGTGGAGAGTACCAGCTTGCGGCCCGGCGCCACACCGTAGCGGCGTATATAGGTCGACACAGCGCCAGCCAACAGATTGCCCGGCACGTCGTTACCCGCATAAACCAGCGGCCGCTCATGAGCGCCCGTAGCTAAAATCACCTGACCAGCGCGCACCCGGTGTAGGCGGGCACGCACTTGACGGTAACCATTGATGACAGGGGCCGTTTCGCCAAGGTGCTCGGTACGCCGCTCATGCAAAGTCACAAAATTGTGATCGTGATAACCGTTGACCGTAGTGCGCGGCAGCAGCGTGACGTTCGCACATCCGGACAATTCTTCAAGCACTTGAGCAACCCACTGATCCGCTGGCTTACCATCCAGGGTTTCGCGGCTATCCAACAGCGAGCCGCCCATCTCTTCTTGCTCATCGGCAACGATGACCCGAGCACCGCTGCGCGCCGCCGCCAGACCCGCCGCCAGACCCGCCGCACCTGCGCCGACGACCAGCACATCGCAGTGCTGATTGAAGTGATCATAGCTGTCAGGATCGGCTTCCATGGGGCTGCGCCCTAAACCAGCGGCTTTACGAATGTACTTCTCGTAGGTCAGCCACATCGACGCTGGGGCCATAAAGGTCTTGTAATAGAACCCCGGTGGCATAAATTGCCCGCACAGCTTGCCAACCAAGCCCATTAGGTCGCGCTGCACGTTCGGCCAGCCGTTGGTGCTACAGGCGGCCAAGCCTTCATATAGCGCCTGCTGGGTGGCGCGTACATTGGGCACCTGGGCCGCTTCACTGCTGCCTAGCTGCACGATGGCATTGGGCTCCTCGGCGCCCGCAGCGACAATGCCGCGGGGCCGCGAGTATTTGAAGCTGCGGTTAACGATATCCACACCGTTAGCTAGCAGCGCCGAAGCCAGGGTATCCCCGGGGTGCCCTTGGTAACGCTGGCCGTTAAAGGTAAAGCTCAACGTGCGGGAGCGATCGATACGGCCGCCCGCGTTAAGGCGGTACACTTGTTGCTTGGACTGGCTCATGCCCGCACTCCTTCTTGTTGGCTTACCGCAGCGCCCTCGCGAGCCTGGCTTTGGCTGTCGGCAGTAATCGACGGCTGCTCGCCCATTTTGTAAGTCTCGAGAATCTCGTAGCTCACGGTGTGACGCGTCACGTTGAAAAACTTGCGGCAACCCACCGCATGCACCCACATTTCATGGTGAACGCCACGAGGGTTGTCACGGAAGAACAGGTAATCCCCCCACTCTTCGTCACTACACGCCTCGGGCTCCTTGGGGCGCTCGATATGCGCCTGGCCCTTGGGGTGGAATTCCTCTTCCTCACGGTGTTCGCCGCAGTAGGGGCAGTAGATATAGAACATGCGAATACTCCTCTCGTATGAACCCTAGTGGGCCACGCCGGCAGCGCCGTGTTCGTCGATCAGCGCACCGCTATGGAAGCGGAACATGGAGAACGGCTCGGCGATGGGGTGCATTTCCCCCTTGGCCAGGCTGGCAGCGAATACATGCCCCGACCCTGGTGTGGCTTTGAAGCCGCCGGTACCCCAGCCGCAGTTGAAGTACAGACCCTTCACCGGCGTTTTAGAGATAATCGGACAGGCATCCGGGCAAGTATCGACGATACCGCCCCACTGACGGTTCATGCGTACCCGAGAGAAGATCGGGAACATTTCAACGATCGCCTGGAGCGTGTGCTCCACGGTGGGATAACTGCCGCGTTGACCATAGCCGTTATAACCGTCGATGCCTGCGCCAATCACCAGGTCGCCCTTGTCGGACTGGCTGATGTAGCCATGCACCTGGTTCGACATCACCACCGTATCGAGAATAGGTTTGATCGGCTCAGAGACTAAGGCTTGCAGCGGATGGGACTCCAACGGCAAGTTAAAGCCGCCCATTTTGGCCAGCACGGAGGAGTTACCGGCAGTCACACAACCGACGGTTTTGGCTTCAATATCGCCACGGTTGGTGTGTACACCGTAGATCTGGCCATCACGAATTTTGAAGCCGGTGACTTCGGTCTGCTGGAGAATATCCACGCCGTGGGCATCGGCACCGCGAGCATAGCCCCAGGCCACGGCATCGTGGCGAGCCACCCCCGCGCGCGGCTGCCAGGAGGCACCCATTACCGGGTAACGCGCGCTTTTGGAGCAGTCCATAATCGGCACTAGCTCCTGCACTCCTTTGGCGTCTAAAACTTCACCGTCAATGCCATTCAGCCGATTGGCATTCACCCGACGCTGGATATCGCGCATGTCCTGCAGGGTATGCCCCAGGTTGAGCACCCCCCGCTGGGAGAACATGACGTTGTAGTTAAGGTCTTGGGAAAGCCCTTCCCACAGTTTCATGGCGTGTTCGTAAAGCGCAGCGGATTCGTCCCATAAGTAGTTGGAACGCACAATGGTGGTATTACGGGCGGTATTACCACCGCCCAGCCAGCCTTTCTCAATCACCGCCACGTTCTTGACGCCGAACTCTTTCGCCAAATAGTAGGCCGTGGCCAAGCCGTGACCGCCACCACCGACGATGATTACATCGTACTGCTTCTTGGGTGTGGGGTTGCGCCACTGGCGCTCCCAGTTCTCGTGGTGGCTCAGCGCGTGCTTGACCAGGCCGAAGCCGGAATAGCGTTGCATAGTGGTCTCCTCAGTTCAGCCGCGCCGGGCCCTGCCGGCAAGCCGATTCAAGCAATGGATTCGACGGCTTCAGCGGCGGACTCAGCGTAGACAGGATGCTGGGCACACACGTCGGTCACTTTGGCTTGCACCTCGGCTTCAATGGAAGCCGTGTCTTTGCCTGCAGCCAGCTCGTCCAGGATGTCGCAAATCCAGTCCGCTAGTTCGCTACACTCCTCAGCATCGAAGCCGCGCGTGGTGACCGCAGGGGTGCCGATACGCAGGCCGGAAGTCACGAAGGGGCTTTGGGGATCATTAGGCACCGTATTCTTATTAACGGTGATATGCGCGCGGCCAAGGGCTGCATCCGCATCTTTACCGGTAATGCCCTGGCGGATAAGCGAAACCAAAAAGAGGTGGTCGTCGGTGCCGCCGGACACCACGTCGTAGCCACGCTCCATAAACACCTTGGCCATGGCCTGAGCGTTATCGATCACCTGCTGCTGGTAGCGCACAAACTCCTGGTTCATGGCTTCCTTAAACGCCACCGCCTTAGCGGCAATAACATGCATCAGCGGGCCGCCCTGCTGGCCCGGAAATACCGCCCCATTGAGCTTCTTGTACAGAGCCTCGTCGCCATGGGCGGAGAGAATCAAGCCACCGCGTGGGCCACGCAGCGTTTTATGGGTGGTGGTGGTGACCACATGAGCGAAGGGAAGCGGGCTTGGATAGAGGCCAGCGGCCACTAAGCCAGCGACGTGGGCCATATCGACCATCAACCAGGCGCCTACCTCATCGGCGATGGCGCGAAAACGGCGCCAATCCACCACGCGAGAGTAAGCGGAGAAACCCGCGATGATCATCTTCGGCTGGTGCTCGCGAGCTAAGCGCTCGACTTCTTCGTAATCGATCTCGCCGGTTTCCGGCTTGAGGCCATACTGCACGGCGTTGTAATGCTTACCCGAAAAGTTGGGTGCAGCACCATGGGTTAAGTGGCCGCCGTGGGCCAGACTCATACCCAATACCGTATCGCCCGGCGATACCAGTGCCATGAACACAGCGGCATTGGCCTGGGCGCCGGAGTGCGGCTGCACATTGGCATAATTGGCACTAAAAAGGTGGCAAGCCCGCTCAATTGCCAAGGCTTCAACCTTGTCAACGAACTCACAGCCACCGTAGTAGCGGCGACCTGGATAGCCTTCTGCATACTTGTTGGTCAGCTGTGTACCTTGCGCTTCCATGACAAGTTTGCTGGTATAATTTTCGGAGGCGATTAATTCAATATGCGCTTCTTGGCGAACCGTTTCTTCAGCAATTGCTTCAGCAAGCAACGTGTCGTAACTGGCCAAACGTGCATTGGGGGAAAAATTATTCTGAAGCATTACCGCCTCCTCATTAGTCACTTTTTTATTAAGTGCTGGATATACTCTTTAATGCTGATAAACCCCGGCCGCTAACCAAAGTCCCTATCAACGCGTTCTTACCGCGATACTATCGTTGGAGTCCGGGCCCAAGATGCTTGCCGACGTCACCACGCGATGTATTTGCGACATCGGCAAGATTTAGCCAATAACACGGCTGACGCCGCCCAAAAAGCAAAGCGCCCTAGACGGGAAGTAACCGTTTAGGGCGCTTAAAACTAGGCAGCAAGGTGCTTGCCGGGGCTAAAAATCGACGATTAAATCCCCCTTCGGCCGACTGCAGCACGACAGGATATAGCCTTCTTCGACATCCTCATCGGTAATGCCGCCGTTATGCTCCATTTCCACTTCTCCCGACTTGAGCTCCACTCGGCAAGTACCGCAAATCCCCATGCCACAAGCTTTGGGGATATGCAGACCCAGCTTGGCTGCCGCCGCATGAACCGTCTCCCCCGGCTGAATACGCACACTTTTCCCTGAAGAGGCAAACTCGATACTAAACAAGTCGCTGGTGTCGACATTTTCGGCATCGACCTCTGCCTGTTCGGCCAGCTCAAGGACATCTTCACGTACCTCAACCGGCGTAGCGCCAAACGACTCCTCATGGTAGTGATCCATGTTGAAGTTGTTGGCACGAAGAATATTTTTGATGGCGTTCATGTAAGGGGTCGGGCCGCAGCAGAATATCTCCCGCTCCATAAAGTCCGGCACAATGAGTTCGAACAGCGGCTGGGTAAGGTAGCCACGGTAGCCGGCCCAGGCCTCGCCGATATCCTCTTTGTTCTCGCAAATAATATGCAGCTTGAACTCGGGAATACGCGAAAACATATGCACCAGTTCACGATGATAAATCACATCGCGAGGGGCACGGGCGCTGTGTATAAATTCAACGTCAACAGCGGCGTTGGTATCAAACAGCCAGCGCGTCATGGACATCAATGGGGTAATGCCCACCCCGCCAGAGAGAAACAACACTTTTTCGGCAGGAAAATCAATGGAATTGAAGTTGCCTACCGGGCCATGCACGACCAGCTCGTCGCCCACTTTTAGGTTCGCATGCAGCCAGTTGGATACCTTGCCCCCTGGCACTTGTTTAACGGTGATTGAAAAGCTGTAAGGGATGGAGGGAGAGCTGGAAATGGTATAGGAGCGCATGATCGGCTGATTATCAATCTCCAGCTCCAGCGTCACGAACTGACCGGGCTTGAAGAAGAACAGCACGGGCTGCTCGGCCATGAAGCAGAACGTGCGCACATCCTGGGTTTCTTGAATCACCTTGACGCAACGCACCTGGTGGCGGCCGTTGGTCCAGGTTTGGGTCGTGACCGGATTGAAAAAATTAGTTGTCATTGTCGCCTCTGCCTGACCAGCCTTCATCACCATGCATCGCCGAACCGTATTTGCGATACGGTCAGCACCTTTGAGCTGCATTTTGGGGACGCGCCTGCCGACCGACTTACCTGACAGCGACTCGCACTTACCTCGTGCCACTCTTTATCGTTTAGAAACCTCTTTTTTCGTCGCCACTACGCCATCTAATGTCGCGGGCAGACAATTGGCAGGCCAGCGCCTGCAACACAATCGGAGCCTGACGTCAGGCCACATTTGAATCAAACGCCAGGTTACGCAACAGAACAACAAGATACGCAATCTTGACTATCGGCCGATTCGCAGCCCTTGAGGGGGGAGCGGAGGTTTACGAGGATACTGGTAATGGAAAAAAATGTTTCTAATCGGATGGATGATCCACTCACTACAGCTCGTGACTCAACGGTTCAGATGCTGCAAGAAAGAGGACGTACCTTTTCGCTTCCACAGCCGTTTTACAACGATGCCCGCCTGTTCGCTCTTGATGTGCAAGAGGTCTTCGAAAAGGAGTGGCTGTTTGCCGGCATGACATGCGAGATCCCTACCAAGGGTAATTTCATGACATTGGATATTGGCAATAATCCCATCGTCATCGTGCGCGGCAGTGAAGGCGCTATTCATGCGTTTCACAATGTTTGCCGCCACCGCGGTTCGCGCCTTTGTGTAAAGGATAAGGGTAAAGTTGCAAAGCTCGTCTGTCCGTATCACCAGTGGACCTATGAACTTGATGGCCGCTTGTTGTTTGCCGGTAGCGATATGGGCACTAACTTCAATCTCGATCAATTTGGCCTCAAACCGGTCAACGTGCATACAGCCGGAGGCTTCATCTTTATCAACCTGAGCGATGAACCGCCTGCGATTGATGATTTTCTGCAAACGCTTGAGCATTACCTTGAGCCGTACCAAATGGACAACGTCAAGGTTGCCGTCGAGTCCAGTATCGTCGAGCAAGCCAACTGGAAGCTGGTGATTGAAAACAACCGCGAGTGTTATCACTGCAACGGCGCTCACCCCGAGTTGCTGAACTCGCTGCAGGAGTTTGATGACACCGACGACCCGCGCGCATCGCCCGCCTACAAAGCGTTGGTGGCCCGCAAACAGGCCGACTGGGATCGGGAGCAGGTTCCCCACCAGTTGACGCGGCTTGGCAGGCGCAACCGCTTGACCCGCACGCCGCTGCTGGATGGCATTGTGTCGATGACGATGGACGGCAAACCGGGCTGTCAGAAGCTGATGGGCCGCTTATCAAACCCTGACATGGGCTCCCTGCGCATTCTGCACCTGCCCAACTCATGGAACCATTTCATGGGCGATCACGCGGTGGTCTTTCGCGTGCTACCGCTTGGCCCGCAGCAAACCGTGGTGACCACCAAGTGGCTGGTTCACAAGGACGCCGTGGAAGGCGTTGACTACGACCCCGAAAAGTTGCGCCGCGTGTGGGATGCGACCAACGACCAGGACCGCCAACTCGCCGAGGAGAACCAGCGTGGCATTAACTCCAAGGCTTACCAACCCGGCCCATATTCCGAGACCTACGAGTTCGGTGTTATCGACTTTATCGACTGGTACGCTGCTCGTATGCTTGAGAATTTAGAACACGATGCGCCGACGCTGCATTTAGCTCAGGGCTGAGGTTTTCAGAATTATCAAAAAACCTGACCCGCTAATGCGGGCCAGGCTGTAGTGGTCAAGTGCTTTAGACAGTTAACGACGCCTCTAGATGGGTAGAGCTGCGGCTCAACCGGCAAGCGGCATACTTGAACTCCGGTATCTTGCCGAACGGGTCCAGCGCCGGGTTGGTCAAGAGATTCGCCGCTGCTTCCCCGTAACAGAAAGGCACGAAGACCATACCCTCGGGCATCCCGGGATCCGTTCTCGCCTTGAGGGTAATGGAGCCTCGTCGAGTGGCGATGGTCAGCTCATCGCCCGGCGCCATCCCCAGCCGGATAAACTCAGCAGGTGCTAAGCTCGCCACGGCTTCCGGCTCCAGGTCGTCGAGCACTTTGGCACGCCGGGTCATGGAGCCGGTATGCCAGTGCTCCAGCTGGCGCCCAGTGGTCAGTACCGTTGGGTAGTCGTTGTCGACCGGCTCATCCGGGGGCAGCGGGCGCGTGGGCGCGAATTTCGCCCGGCCGCTGGCGGTGGGGAAAGCGTCGCTGAAGACCACATCATGCCCCGGTGCGTCTTCCGCTGGGCAGGGGTAGGTCACCGACTGCTCGCGCTCCAAACGCTCCCAGGAAATATGGTCGAGAGAGGCCATGCCTTGCTTCATCTCGGCGAAGACGTCCCGCGGATGCTGGTAGTTCCAACCCAGGCCGAAGCGTTTGGCGATTTCCTGAATGATCCACCAGTCCGGCTTGGCCTGGCCGGGGAGCGGCACCGCCGCACGCCCCAGCTGTACCTGACGATTCGTATTGGTAACCGACCCATCCTTCTCCGGCCAGGCGGAGGCAGGCAGGATGACATCGGCGAACTGGGCGGTCTCGGTGACAAACAGATCCTGTACCACCAGATGCTCCAGCTTGGCCAGGGCGGCCCGCGCATGGGCGAGATCCGGGTCAGACATGGCCGGGTTTTCGCCTTGGATGTACATGCCACGAATAGTGCCTGCGGTAATGGCATCCATGATTTCCACCACGGTGAGGCCGGGCGTGGGATCCAGCTTGGTATTCCACAGCTCTTCAAACGCCGCGCGTACCTGGGCATCGCTGACCGGCTGGTAGTCCGGCATCACCATGGGAATCAGCCCGGCATCTGATGCCCCCTGAACATTGTTTTGCCCCCGCAAAGGATGCAGGCCGGTGCCAGGTCGTCCAGTCTGACCGCAGGCCAACGCCAGCGAAATCAGGCAGCGAGCGTTATCTGTGCCGTGGGTGTGCTGAGAAATGCCCATGCCCCAAAAAATCATTGCCCGCTCGGCGGTTGCATAGAGCCTTGCCACCTCGCGGATGGTGTCGGGCTCGACACCGCACAGGCCGCTCATCGCTTCGGGGGTCATGTCCACCGTGTGCATTTTCAAGGCCTCGAAGCCCTCGGTATGCTCGGCGATATAGGCCGTGTCATAAAGTTCTTCAGTGATGATCACATTGAGAATGGCATTAAATAGGGCCACATCAGCGCCTGGTGAAAAGCGCACGCTCAGGTGGGCATAGGCATCCAGCGCTTGTCCACGGGGGTCGATAATCACGATCTTGGTACCGCGTTTGGCGGCCTGCTTGAAGAAGGTGGCCGCTACCGGATGGTTCACTGCCGGGTTGCACCCGGTAAGAATCACTACATCGGCTTGGCTGGCTTGCATAAAGGAAGCGGTCACCGAGCCTGAGCCAATGCACTCCATCAGCGCCGCCACCGAGCTTGCGTGGCATAAGCGAGTACAGTGATCCACATGGTTGGAGCCAAAGCCGGTACGCACCAGCTTCTGGAATAGCCAGGCTTCTTCATTGGAGCACTTGGCGCTCCCGAACCCGGCCAGGGCATTAGGGCCATGGGCCGCTTTAAGGTTTACAAGCCCACTGGCGGCAATCTCCAGGGCTTCCTCCCAGCTCGCTTCTCGGAAATGGGTCAGGGGCTTGGCGGGGTCGAAGTCCGGGTCGATCCCCTTGGCAACGCCCTCACGACGAATCAGCGGGGTGGTCAGTCGGGAGGGATGGCGCGGATAGTCATAGCCAAAGCGACCCTTGACACACAGCCGGTTCTGGTTGGAGGGGCCGTCGCGGCCTTCCACATAAAGGATTTCGTCGTCCTTGATATGGTAGGTGAGCTGGCAGCCCACTCCGCAGTAGGGGCATACCGAGTCGACCTGGCGGTCGGCCACGGCAGAATCGCCGCGCCCGGCCTCATCCACCAGGGTAGCGGGCATTAGAGCACCGGTGGGGCAAGCCTGAACGCACTCACCACAGGCCACGCAGGTGCTATCCCCCATGGGGTCGTCGAAATCAAACACGATCTTGGACGCCGCCCCGCGATGGGCCAAGCCGATAACATCGTTGACCTGCACTTCGCGGCAGGCGCGCACACACAGGTTGCACTCGATGCAGGCGTCAAGATTGACGCGCATGGCGGAGTGGCTGCTGTCTTGCGCCTGGCTATCCGCCCGGGAAGCCACATGGTGCACGGTGGGTGTTTCGCGCTCGTCGCGCCGGGGTAGCTTGCGGCGCACCGACGTGGCATCAATAGCCAGTTGGTCGGCCATGGCCCAGAAATGGCTGGCACGGTCGGGGCTATCCTCCCGCTCGGGTTGGTCGACCAGCAGCATCTCCATGACCATCTTACGGGCCGTGTGAGCGCGTTCGGAGCTTGCACTATTAACCACCATGCCGGGGGCTGCTTCGCGCAGACAGCTGGCAGCCAGGGTGCGCTCGCCCTCGATTTCCACCATGCAGGCGCGGCAGTTGCCGTCGGCGCGATAGCCGCTGGTGTCCTTGAAACACAGGTGAGGAATGGTCTCGCCGGCGCGCTTGGCCACCTGCCAGAGACTTTCACCGGGGTGGGCGCTGACTTCAACGCCGTCCAGCGTCAGCGTGAAGCTGGTGCCTAGGGCCTGTTCGCTCATGCTCATGTTCATCTCCCCTACCCCTTGACGATGACGTTCTGGGCGGCAAGTTCGCCGCGAAAATCCTTGAGCAGCCCTAGCACCGGGTTGGGGGCCGCCTGGCCCAGCCCACAGATGGAAGCATCAATCATCACCTGGGAGAGCTGCGTCATCAGCTCGGCATCCCATTCGTTGCGCTCAAGCAGCGTGAGCATTTTTTCCGTGCCCACCCGGCAGGGGGTGCACTGGCCACAGGATTCATCGGCAAAGAAGGCCAGCAGATTGGTCGCGACCCCGCGCAGATCGTCCTGATCAGAAAGCACGATCACCGCGGCCGAACCGATAAAACTGCCATGCGCCTGAAGCGTATCGAAGTCGAGGGGGATATCGGCCTTGGCTGCGGGCAGAATACCGCCCGAGGCGCCGCCGGGCAGGTAGGCTGCCAAGCGGTGACCATCGGCCATGCCACCGCCATACTCGTCAATCAGTTCGTTGAGGGTGATGCCCGCAGGCGCCAAATAAACACCGGGCTGTTTGACCCGGCCCGACACCGAGAAGCTACGCAGACCCACGCGGCCGTTACGTCCCTGGCTAGAAAAAGCCTCCGCACCGCGCTGCCAAATCATGGGAATCCAGTAAACGGTCTCGACGTTATTGACCAGCGTTGGACGGTCAAAGAGCCCCTTCTGGGCCACAAACGGAGGACGATGGCGGGGCTTGCCCGGTTTGCCTTCCAGGGACTCGATCATCGCCGACTCTTCGCCGCAGATATAAGCCCCCGCACCACGGCGCAGCACGATATAACCCGGCGCCACCAGACCAGCGGCCTCCAGTTCGCCAATCGCCTCGCGCACTACGCCATGTAAGGCCGGGTACTCATCACGCAGATAGATATACAGCGCCTCGGCGTCTATCGCCCAGGCACTGACCAAGGCCCCCTCAAGAAACTGGTGCGGCGAGCGCTCGAGGTAATAGCGATCCTTAAAGGTACCAGGCTCGCCCTCGTCGGCGTTGATGGCGCAGTAACGGGGGCCCGCCTCCTGGCGCACGAAAGACCACTTCTTGAAGGTAGGAAAACCCGCACCGCCCAGGCCGCGCAGATTAGCCTGCTGCATCACTTCCATCAGCGCTTCTACTGTGACGTCGCCATTTTGGCAGGCTTGGAGCAAGGCCAATCCGCCCTCGCGGCGATAGTCGTCAAGTCGCTGCCAGTCGATGGGGTCGGGGTGAAAGTGCGCCGTCTGGATCACTGAGGCGATGCGTTCCTGGGTGGCGAACAGCACATGATGATGCCCCACCTCGGCCACCGGTGCTGTGTCGCAACGCCCCATGCAGGGCGCCCGCAGCACCCGCACTTGTTCGATATCCACGTTCGCGTCCAGCTGTGCCTTAAGCGCCTCGGCACCGGCTAGTTGGCAGGTCAAGGAGTCACAAACGCGGATGGTCACCGCGGGCGGCGGCAGCTGGTCGTCGTGGATGACGTCGAAGTGCGCATAGAAAGTGGCGGTCTCGTAGATCGCTGCCATGGGCAGGTTCATATAAGCCGCCAGGGCACGCAGTTCCGCCAGCAGCAGATGGCCCCGTGCGTCCTGAATGACATGCAGGTGTTCAATCAGTAGGTCGCGGCGGCGCAGCGTGGCGTCCTGGCGTTCGTCGCCCAGCAGCTCACGTAACCCCTCAAGAAGACGGGGATCAAGTTCACGGCCACGGGGCTTACCGCGGAAGCGGCGCTTGGGGGTCACGGTCTGGACGGTCATTGAATACCCATTATTATCTTGATCGGCTTTATGCCGAATGAACGAAGACGGCACCCCGCGGGGCGCCGTCTAGGGTCGCACTATCCTGCCCTCAGGCAGGGGGCAGGGCTTGTTACTCAGGCCTTGTTGCTCAGTGCTTAAGCCCAGTACTTATTACCCAGTTCTTATTAAATAAGTTATTAAGCCACACTGCCATGGGGGTCAATGACAAATTTCTTGGCAGCACCGCCATCGAAGTCAGCATAGCCTTGGGGCGCCTGGTCCAGGGTGATCATCTGGACATTCACCGCATCAGCAATATTAACCTTACCAAACAGGATCGCCTGCATCAGCGGTCGATGGTACTTCATCACCGGGCACTGGCCGGTGTGAAAGCTATGGGACTTGGCCCAGCCGAGACCAAAGCGCATGCTCAGGGCGCCCTGTTTGGCGGCGTCGTCAGCCGCGCCAGGGTCTTCGGTCACGTAGAGGCCCGGGATGCCGATCTGGCCACCCGCACGGGTCAGCGTCATCGCAGAATTGAGCACAGTGGCGGGCGCTTCTTTACCGTGGTTACAGCCACAGGCATGGGCTTCGAAGCCGACGCAGTCGACAAAGGCATCAACCTCACGTTCGCCGAGAATCACCTCGATCTTATCCGCCATGTCACCGTCCTGGGTCAAATCGATAGTCTCACAACCAAAGCTGCGCGCCTGAGCCAGTCGCTCTTCGATCATATCGCCGACGATCACGCAGGCCGCACCCAACAGCTGAGCGGAAACTGCTGCCGCCAGCCCGACGGGCCCAGCACCGGCAATATAGACGGTGCTACCAGGCCCCACACCGGCGGTCACGCAGCCGTGGAAGCCGGTGGGAAAGATATCGGAGAGCAAAGTCAGATCCTTGATCTTCTCCATGGCCTGATCGGCATCCGGGAATTTCAGCAGGTTAAAGTCGGCGTAAGGAACCATCACGTATTCGGTCTGGCCGCCGACCCAGCCGCCCATATCCACGTAGCCGTAGGCGGCGCCAGGGCGGGCGGGATTGACGTTGAGGCAGATACCGGTGCGGCCTTCCTTGCAGTTGCGGCAACGGCCACAGGCAATATTGAACGGCACCGAGACTAGATCGCCCGGACAGAGGTACTCAACGTCGCGGCCGCACTCGACAACCATGCCGGTAATCTCGTGGCCGAGTACCAAACCCGACGGCGCAGTGGTGCGGCCACGCACCATGTGCTGGTCGCTGCCACAAATGTTGGTGGTCACGACCTTGAGAATCACGCCGTGCTCGCATTTGCGATTGCCTAGAGCGAGCTCAGGATAAGCGATGGACTCAACGGCGACTTCACCCGGCCCCTTGTAGATCACTCCGCGGTTGGCTGCATTCATGGCTGGCTCCTGTGATTATTGTTGTGTTTGTCATGGTTGATGGCGCTTTTCCACCCTAGCCCCTCCGCGTCTTAGGACTTACCCCAAAAAGGCACTCACATATCTATTCGAGACATCCCCGCCAGAATGAATAGATGAAGGTCGCTTTCACGACACCGCCGCCCCGAGACAGGCCCAACAATTCATCGCGTCGGCGATGCCGACACATAGTCGACGCTTAACGAGGGCCACTAAGGAATCCTGATGAACAACAACGACAACCCGGTTTTGTCACCCGGATACTTAACGGCACATCCTGCCTTGTCGCCATCTTTGCGATGCTGCGCGCACTTGCAGAGCCTTCGCTCTCGCGAAAGAGCTTTTTTACCCTGGCTATTCCTTTAACCTTAGTGGCACACTTTCTAAAAATCTATAACGCATCATTATTTTCTTCACCACTCCGTATGCGTATTACTTTAGAAAGAGAGTGTACAAAGATTTTTCCATCGCCAATACTGCCAGAACGAGATGCATTTGTAATAGTTTCAATTGCCTCGTACAAATGCTCATCATTAACACCAACTTCTACTTTTATTTTATTTGTAAAATCCACCTTATACTCAGCTCCTCTGTAAAGCTCAGTATGACCTTTCTGTCTTCCGAATCCTTTAACCTCCGTTACTGTCAATCCTTGAACACCTACTTCAGAAAGCGCTTCTCTAACATCGTCAAGCTTGTAGGGTTGTATAATAGCTACGATCATGTGCATGGTATCACCTTTAAATTAAAGAAAAATTTTATGGTATATAGCCAAGTCAAATTTATTGGAATTGTCTTTGGCTATTGCTTGTTACTCAACTTGCATTTGGTGTTTTATTAAACATTATGTTGCCTGAATCCACTCCGAACTGCTTTCTATTGGCGTCGTGTTCCTGCGTGTTAATCGAAACAAATTCTGGATAGGCATGCATTCCACATTCATGGGCATCCATACCTTCGAATTCATCTTGTTCACTGACACGCAACCCCATCACAACACGGATGGCGAACAACACAATGAGGCTTGCACCAAACATCCAAGCGAAAACAATCACTGTACCCAATAGTTGTGTTCCTAACGTCGCGGCAGGGTTAGTCAACACAACGGCCATAATTCCCCAAATACCTGCGCTGCCGTGCACTGAGATAGCTCCGACAGGATCATCAATCCTGAGACGGTCAAGCCCTAGTACTGAAAATACAACGACGATTCCTCCGACAGCGCCAATCAACATCGCCATACCCGCACTAGGTAGAAGCGGTTCAGCCGTAATGGCAACCAGACCTGCCAAGGCACCATTCATTACCATCGTCATATCCGTCTTGCCGAACATAATCCGGTAAAGCAGAGCTGCCGCCACCATGCCCGACGCTGCTGCAGTGTTGGTGTTCACAAAAATACGTGACACAGCATTCGCATCGTCCAGACTGGCAATTTTCAACATTGACCCACCGTTGAACCCGAACCAGCCCATCCAGAGAATAAACATGCCGAGCATGGCAATGGGTAGATTGGCCCCCGGAATAGCCCTGACCTCACCATGCGGCCCAAACCGGCCTTTACGTGGACCGACCAGCAATACCGCTGCAAGCGCCGCGGCCCCCCCTGCCATGTGAACAACAACGGAACCGGCAAAATCCTGGAAGCCCATTTCATCAAGAAAACCTCCTCCCCATTTCCAGAACCCATTAACGGGGTAAATTACGCCCACCATGAACACGGCAAACACCAAGAACGGCCATAGTTTCATACGCTCGGCAATAGCACCGGAAACAATTGACATAGTCGCTGCTGCAAATACCGCCTGAAAAATAAAGTCGGCCATGGAAGAGTAATAAGGAGCACCATCACCAGCAGAAATATCAGTCAAATTATTATCACTGCCCAACATAAACTCCAACCCAGGAATGACACTACTAATAGGGTTAGCTGGGTACATGACGTTATAACCAATCACCAGATAAACAAGACAAGCAACGGAATACAGCATCGCATTTTTGGTCAGTATTTCGACGGTATTTTTCGACCTGACCAGACCCGACTCCAACATGGCAAATCCACAACCCATGAACATCACAAAGACGGTACAAACCAGAAAATAGAAAGTGTCGAGAGCGTAACTAAGTTCTATCGTTATCTCATTCATATTTTTCCTCCTAAATAGCCGTTTTAAGTTTTCGATTGTAGTTCACGGTCGTATTCGCTTAACCAATCCACAACAGTGTCGCGATAGCGTGTCATTCCTTTGTAATCAACTAGTTGCTCTGGCAAGTTTGCCAACACACGATGCAATCGCTGGGCCCAGGCCTGGTTCGTCTTCAGGTCATCCATGCTGATTAGATACGTCCGAATGCCAAAAAACAGCGCATGGCTTCTGGGCATACGGACAAGCGTTTGTAATTCGACGCGCAGAAATACGTCTTTGCCCACATTGTCAGCGGTAATGGAATTACGATCCGCCCCCCAGCGATGGTAGGTTTCCGGCGAACTGTCCATACGCGGATGGATGGTCATCGTCCAGTTCAAACGTCGTATGGGTTTACCTACCTGGATAGCGCATAGGTACTTGAGTACGCGGTCGAAAATGCCCATTTCATGAGCCAGTGGCACGGGGCCATGCCACTGTTTGAAGCTCATCCCGGCATCGAAAGCCAGCGACCAGTCTGCCGGTGACGTAATCACACCCGCGTCCATGAACAGATCCGCGTCGCGCTGATCCAAAAGCGCAAAATCACCCTGCATCTGCCGTCCGATAAACTCCATGGGCGGCATGGGCAAGGTGGTTGCGTCACCCATCACGAAGGTCTGGTAAATATCCAGAGGGCGATTCACCCACTCGCATTGATCGCCCTGTCGAGTGAAGGTAAAGTGCGCTGGATAGTCCTTGGCGTAGTGGGTCATGACGAATTCGAGTAGATCCCAGCAGGCCTGATCCATATGCGGCATTGCCAGGCAACGGTCAGGATCCTCTTCCAGAACCATCGCTCTCTCCGCCGTTTCGGAGAGATAATGTTCATCGATATCGAGCATATATTCATAAACGGAGCCCTTAGGTCCGGGTAGCGTATGCGGCTCGGTATTAACCGAGTACATATAGTCGTCTTCCGGAAACGGAAAGGGAAAGCGACGGATGGCCTCCGGACTATTGCGGTAGGTAAATTGGCCTCGAAAGGTTTGTGTATCTCGCGGTGCAAGTTGCATAGCGTTTCCCCCTTGATTTATAAATCCAGCACCAGATAGTCACTCGCAGAACGCGAGACACAAGGCATGATGCAGCGTTGGCTGGCTTTTTCCTGATCATCGAGAAACGCATCCCGATGCTCAATGTCGCCCTCCAGAACCGCAGTTTTGCATTGCCCGCACACACCGCCTCGGCACGAGTTGGGAATTTCCAGCCCCTGCATTTCCAAGGCGTCAAGCAGTGGAGTATCTTCATCCACAGCGATTTCTTGACCTGAACGCGACAACCTGGCCACAAAAGGTTTGCCCGGTTGTGGCGCAGCGAAGGCTTCAAAATGAACCCGTTGAGGCGACCAACCCAGGGCATCCGCTGTCTCTTTCACGGCCTGAATCATTGATCCGGGGCCACAAACATAAACATGGGTGCCCAGTGGCTGCCGTTTGAGCAGGCAATACAAATCAGGACGAGAGCCTGAATAACAGTGAAGCTTGTCGCCAAGACGCTCCGTCAATGCCCCACGATAAGCGCCCGTATCGGCGTTTTGATAAACGTAATGCACCTCAAAGGACATTTGACGTTGCTCAAATTCGTACGCATAAGATAGAAACGGCGTTATGCCAATCCCGCCTGCAATCAATACGTTATGCCGTGCCTGCCAATTAGGCAGAAACATATTGGCGGGTGGCGAAATGAACAACCGATCACCTTCGCGAACCTTGCTGTGCATAAACTCAGAGCCCCCACGGGAACACTCCTGCCATCGCACGGCGATCCGATATTGCTCACTTTCAGCCGGGTTACTGATCAAGGAATAGGCGTTGCGGAACCGCTTTTGTTCACCTTCCATATGTACAACTACGTGGCTGCCTGCGGAGAATGACGGTAGTGGCTGCTCATCACTAACGAAAGCAAACTGCTTGATGATGGCGCTGACCTCCTCCACCTCAACGACACGAACCGGAATCAAGTCATTCATTAGTCCAACACCTCCTCGCTGGGAACCTCGCCAGGCACCTCGGCATCGATACACACTCCCATATAGGCGCCCAGACGACGCGAGAAATGATCGCGCACTTCCAGCGTGAGCCCGCACCCCTGGCACTGCGTAGGCGAAACACTGACGGGTTCGTTTAAGAAACGGCAATGCGCACAAAAGACGCGGCGGTATTTGTCCTCTGAAGGCAGCAGCGTTATTTCTGCTTCCAGCAATCCTTGCGCCATTGCCAAGGTATGCACATCCCACAGAAACGCTTCGCTGCCAGCCGCAATGACGTGACACCCCAAGGTCAATTCATTCAACTGAGCCGCCAGCATAGCTGGCAAGTCATCTCGACCACAGCGTTGGTACGACAGCACATCATCCTGCTCAGGCGTTATCGCGTCCTGGTCAGCGCTTGTGCTGTCGGTGCAAACAATCAAGTGAACGGGGATGAGGTGCTTATTGACCGGCGCCAAATGCGCCATGATTAGGCCCACGGCACTAGGTTCTGCCAGACATATGTAGCGATTCGCCGTTGCCGGGTATTCTGGTGCCACATATACTGGTCTGCTTTTTATCGTGTTATCAGCAGGAAAAACGTTATGTTGCATTTCATCTATCCTCTTATATGGACACAAATTATTTTAAATATGAAATCATCAATTCACTAATAATATTGATTTATTATCGACATGGCTCTAAGGCTAAATCTTATTTACTATAAACTGCATCTTTCATGCCAATAATAAAATTTTTAATTATTTCAAATGATTTAGCTTTTAAATTAAATTATAAGGGCACTTTCAAAGTGCAGCTTAATGGGAGTAAGAAGCTTTTTAGTGCACCACTAAATAAAATTAAAATAGCTTTTTAAATTATAAACCTTTTTATTTATATACAAATAAAAGAAGGGAACATAAAACTTTGATCTGGGCACCATGATGCAAACGCCTTGCCCGCTCATCGAACTGTTTTTAATTAAGCCCCAGAAACCCCCACCGTTATGGTGTCATGGTGGAGGTCTTGAAAAGTTGTAACCAATATATACAGCCTAAAACTGCTGCCCAGGCACCCAATTGGTGCCTGCCAACGGCACTCTGGCCATTGCCGCCGCCTCGATATTCAAGGCAACCAAATCTTCCGGCTCTAAGTTATGTAGATGGGATTTTCCGCAGGCTCTTGCTAGTGTCTGCGCCTCTAGCGTTATTACCCGTAAATAGTTGGCTAGTCGCTTACCAGCAGCCACAGGGTCAAGACGCTTACTTAGTTCGGGATCCTGGGTGGAAATACCCGCCGGGCATTTGCCTTCCTGGAAATCATCGTAATAGCCAGCCGCTGAACCCAGCTTTTGGTATTCTGCTTCGAAACGTGGGTGGTTATCGCCCAGGGCGATCAACGCCGCGGTACCGATTGCCACAGCATCGGCACCCAGCGCAATGGCTTTGGCAACATCAGCGCCATTGCGGATGCCTCCGGAGACGATAAGTTGAACGTCGCGATGCACGCCCATTTCCTGCAGCGCTTGAGCGGCTTGAGGAATTGCGGCCATGATGGGGATGCCCACGTGTTCGATAAAGACATCCTGGGTGGCGGCCGTCCCCCCCTGCATGCCGTCGAGTACCACCACGTCGGCACCCGCTTTAACGGCGAGCTTGACATCATAATAGGTACGTGTGGCGCCCACTTTAATATAGATAGGCACCTGCCAATCGGTGATCTCCCGTAGCTCCGCAATCTTGATCGCGAGATCGTCCGGCCCCGTCCAATCGGGATGACGGCAAGCGCTACGCTGGTCGATCCCCATGGGCAGGTTGCGCATCTGTGCTACGCGATCTGAGATTTTCTGTCCCAGCAGCATACCGCCACCACCAGGCTTGGCGCCCTGCCCCAGCACCACTTCAATCGCATCGGCTTTACGCAGATCATCGGGATTCATGCCATAACGAGAAGGCAGGTACTGGTAGACCAACTTTGATGACTGGCCGCGCTCTTCTGCGGTCATACCGCCATCGCCAGTGGTCGTTGAGGTACCTACTTCTGATGCGCCGCGCCCCAGGGCTTCTTTCGCCTGTGCCGATAAGGCGCCGAAGCTCATACCGGCAATGGTGACCGGGGTATCGATGACGATGGGCTTTTTAGCATAGCGAGTCCCCAGGGTGACATCGGTTCCGCACTTCTCACGATAGCCTTCAAGCGGGTAGCGCGACATGCTGGCTCCGAGAAACAGCAGGTCGTCAAAATGCGGCACCTTGCGCTTAGCCCCCCAGCCGCGAATGTCATAAATACCGGTCTCGGCGGCGCGCTGGATTTCGGCGATCACGTCTCGACCAAAAGTAGCGGACTCTCTCAGCGCCGGATTAGTAGGTTTATCTGTCATGTCAGGCTCCTGATTAATAGGCCGAGGCGTTATCGACTTTGAAGTTATATAATTGGCGTGCAGACCCGTAGCGCTTAAAGGCGGATGGGGCAGTGTCAATATCGGCGCGCTTAAGCAGGTCGCTTAATTCGTCTAAGTGCTCCTGACGCATCTCTTTTTCGACGCAATCGGCGCCCAAAGAAGTAACCTCACCTCTAACATAGATATGCGCTTCATAAAGCGAGTCGCCGAGGGCTTCACCAGCATCGCCGCACACTACAAGACACCCAGATTGCCCCATAAAGGCGCTCATTGGCCCGATATTACCCTTAACCACTATATCGACACCCTTCATGGAGATACCGCAGCGCGCCGACGCATTACCCTCCACAATCAGCAAACCGCCTTGCGCTGTGGCGCCGGCAGATTGGGAGGCATCGCCTTTAACATGCACCAGGCCGGACATCATATTTTCGGCAACGCCGACGCCAACGTTGCCATGCACGGTGATACTGGCCTTCTGGTTCATTCCCGCGCAGTAATAGCCAGCGTGTCCGTCAATATCGACGCTAACATCGTCATTCAATCCACAGGCAATATTATGCGCCCCGTTCGGGTTGGTAACCCGCCACTCTGGCTCGCTGGCCAATAACGCCGAATCATGCAGCGCTTGGTTGAGTTCACGCAGGCTGTTATTGGAAAGATCGTAAGTTTTCATTATCTAGGCGGCCTCCACCTTTGCACCGTCACGTTCCCATACATAAACTTTCGCTGGCTCTGGCTCCCACACCTTGGCTTCCTTGATTCCTGGCAAACCAGCCAAAGCGCGATATTCGGAGGCCATCGCCACGTAGTCATCGGTTTCCGCGATCACGGCAGGTTTGCAGGCGATAGGGTCGCGTACAACGGCAAATCCATCGCGCGTGCCAATGGTGAAGGTAAAGAAGCCATCCAAATCTTTAAGGGCGCTTTTGAGGGCTTGATTCAGGGATTCCCCCTTGGCCATCCGCCATGTGAGGTAGCCAGCCGCCACTTCGGAGTCGTTGTCAGTCTGAAAGCTAATACCCTGGCGTTTGAGCTTGTCGCGCAGACGATTGTGGTTGGAAAGCGAACCGTTATGCACCAGACACAGATCCATCCCAGTCGAGAAAGGGTGGCTGCCTTGCAGCGTGACAGCGCTTTCAGTGGCCATACGCGTGTGGCCAATCGCATGGCTGCCCCGCATATTTTTTAGCTTGTAACGCTCAGCCACCTCGGTAGGAAGCCCTACCCCCTTTAAAATCTCGATACTTTGCCCGGCGCTCATCACCCTGACATCCGGCGAATTTTCAGCCAGCCAGCTCAGTACTTTATTCTCTTCGCTGGCTAGTTTAAGCACTGCCACGTTGGCGTTCTGAAACCAGCTGTCCAGGCTGCCAAAGGCGTCATTCAATTTATCGGCAAGTGTTTGCCAATCATAGTGAGCATCGTCGCTTTGCAGCGTCAGTTTCACTCCAGCGTCATATTCATCACCATACACAGCGAAACCTGCACTGTCCGGCCCACGATCCGTCATGGCGATGAGCATCGGCTCGAACAACTCCCCCAGCCGACTCTCTAACGCGGGTTTTTTCAAATAAAGCCCGACTATTCCACACATAGTATTACCTCGCCTTATGCATCAGTGCCTTTTCATCAGTACGTATAAATCAGCCCTGTGCATCAGTGCATACAACAACATAGAGAATTAAAAGAATTCTGCGTAGCGCTGAATTTCCCAATCGCTGACCTGACGGCTGTAATCAGCCCACTCTTCACGCTTAACTTTGATGAATTCATCGGTAATTTCTTCCCCAAGCCCTTCGCGCAGCACGGCGTCTGCTTCCAAGGCGTCAATCGCCTCAGTGAGTGACTGGGGTAACATACCGATGTTTTGTTCGCGGCACTGGTCGGGTGTCAGTTCATATAAGTTGATATTTTGTGCCTTGCCGGGATCCAGTTTACGGTCAATCCCATCCAGGCCGGCAGCAATCAGAGCGGCATGAACCAAGTAAGGATTACAGCCAGCATCAGGTAGCCGAAACTCCAGCCGACCATAGGGAACACGCACCATCGCCGAGCGATTGTTATCACCATAGGTAATGAAAACAGGCGCCCAGGTCGCACCGCTGTTGGAGCCACCAGCGACCAGACGCTTATAAGAGTTAACGGTGGGTGCTGCAAAGGCGCACAACGCTGGTGCATGGTGCAGAAGGCCACCAAGAAAGTGATAAGCCGTAGAGGAAAGGCCAAGATTCTGCGGGTCGCTATCATCACCAAAGACATTATTGCCGTCTTGATCTGCAATCGAGAGATGGAAATGCATACCGTTACCTGGCCGATCAGCACGGGGCTTGGGCATAAAAGAGCACACCATTCCCAGCTCATTGGCAATCTCACCGGCGGCCATACGCACAAAGGTGAAACGGTCAGCGGAGGTCAGCGCATCACTAAAGGTGTAGTTGATCTCGAATTGGCCATTGGCGTCTTCATGGTCGATTTGGTAAACATCGAAATCCACCGACTGAAGTGCTTCTACTAGGCGTTCAAGAAACTCTCGTGAGCGCGACAGACCTTTATAGTCGTAACACGGCTTGGCCAGGGTATCGCTCACATCCACTGGCAACAGTTCGCCAGCGGGCCCCCGCTTGAACAGTGAAAACTCCGGCTCCAAACCGGTATTCAGCGTCCAGCCTTTATCACTTAAACGCTGTAACTGACGCAGCAGCACAACCCGGCTGTCGAGGGAATGCGGCTCATCGTTGACGTAGCCACAGCAGGCCATGCGCGCGTAGTGCGGCTGCCAAGGCACCAGTGACAGAGAAGCCAGATCGCCACGTGCCATAAAATCGGGGCCGTGTGGTTCCATACCTAGGCCGGAGACCGCGAAACCAGCAAATCCCGCCCCCTTCTCGACAACATCCATCAAGCAGTTAGCTGGCACCGATTTGGTCTTGGCAGCGCCATGTATATCAACGAACTGTGCCAGTAGATAGCGGACATTATTGTCCTTGATGAATTCAACAGCAGCTTCAGGAGACATATTTTACCCTCGCAATTATTCCTTTCAAGAAACTATATTTCTCAAAAAGAAAAGCACTTAATATGCCAATATCTTTTCACCGCTGTTAAAAAAGCGGCTTAAAAACGACTAAGCTATTGTTTATAGGAATATAAATATTTATCTGGCGGTTATCGTCAAGCGCTTTACGTGCCTCTGTCTGTCTGATTCCACATGTCCTTCTGCTCCCCAACGGTGCAAACTGCCCTAAAAGCGCACCAATAGAAACAATTTAATCGCATATGAAATTATTAACGTCATATCGGCTGTTTATTGGTTAAAAAATTCAAAATTTAAGCATTTGTTTTTTATATGAAAAAAAATAGCTGATCCACCTATATGTCGTGGCATCGTGTTATGGCAAGCATCTTGCTTAACTGAAAGGAATTAATATTTCCCTAAAAGAAAGCAAGGTGGGCATTATTGCTTTCTGCATTAGCACTACCGCTTGCTGGGAAAAACAGCCCTTAATGACTTGACCTTGTAAGGAGTACCGATATGACGATGTTATGGCGCACTTCAGCGCTCACCGAGCGACACCATGCCCTCGGCGCGACGCTGGAAGACTGGAACGGCATGGGCACTGCGTTTCGCTACGCCGGGTTGGATACCGCAGACCATCACGAAGCTATTCGCACCAAAGCTGGACTAATGGATGTGTCCGGGCTCAAAAAAATTCATTGCGTTGGCCCCCATGCCAAGGTGCTTTTAGACCATGCCACCACGCGGGATATATCCAAGCTTTATCCCGGCAAGTCCGTCTATGCCACCATGCTCAACGACGCGGGCAAGTTCGTTGACGACTGTATTGTTTACTGTTTAGCCCCGAATTCTTACCTAGTGGTTCACGGTACTGGGCTGGGCCACGAAATGCTCACCCAGGGAGCACTGGGCCGGCACGTCAGTCTGATCTTTGACGATGATATTCATGACCTGTCACTACAAGGGCCATTGGCCGTCGACTTTCTCGAAAAGCATGTAGACGGTATCCGCGAACTGCGCTATTTCCACCACCTGCAGACTCGCCTATTCGGCTTTGACGTGATGATTTCACGAACCGGCTATACCGGCGAACGCGGCTATGAAATTTTCTGCAAGGCTAAGGACGCGCCCGCTGTCTGGGACGCAATACTCGATCAGGGGGCTTCCATGGGCATAGTGCCTTGTGGTTTCGAAACCCTCGACTGGCTGCGAGTGGAAAGCAATCTACTGTTTTATCCTGTCGATAACTCCGAGACATACCCCTTTCCCGACCAACCTGCTGGCGACACCCTATGGGAATTGGGCTTGGACTTCACGGTGTCCAAGGAAAAGACCCAATTTCGCGGCGCAGGCGAGCACTTCAGGCTAGCGGGCAAGGAGCGTTTCAAAATCTTTGGTGTGCTGATTAATTCTGCGCAAGCGGCTCAGGCCGGTGACACCATTTGGGCGGGTGATAAACAGGTGGGCATCGTCACCGAAGGCATGTATTCCCGGCTTAGCGGGCGTTCCATGGCGCTAGCGCGCCTTGACGTGCCCTTTGCAGAACATGGCACGCCATTAGAGGTACGCGGCAGCTTACAAGCGAAGGCTAACAGCCACAGTTTACCTTTCGACGATCCCGAAAAACGCAAGCGTATTGCCAAAGACTGAACATGGCAATCAACGCCCATGGGCGCACACTCACTGAAACCGAAATATAAAGCTATTATATGAAATAAGCATTAATTTCGGTTTTTTTGAGATCAAATAAGGCGTTTCAAGCCATATATAAATAAATTATTTTATATAGGAATAAAAATGAAAGATCAAGAAGGTAGTTATATTATCCGTGTCTCTTGCCCGGCCACCTCCGGCATCATCTCTGCTGTGACATCGTTTCTTAGCGAAAACAACTGTTATATCAGCGAACTTGCCCAATACGATGATGAAGAATTGGGGCGTTTATTCCTGCGTGCAAAGTTTCGGTTCAATAAAGGCGTAAAGCCAAATATCGCTACGCTGCACAATGACTTTGTCGGTATTGCGCAAACCTTCGACATGAACTGGCAGATCCACAGTACATCGCAACCCATGCGAGTCTTGTTGATGGTGAGTAAATTTGATCATTGCCTAAGCGATTTGATGTACCGCCACGGCAAGGGTGAGCTGGACATGGATATTACCGCCATCGTCTCCAATCACTTGGATCTTCGACCAATGGCCGAGCGCGAGGGGATCCGCTTTGTCTATCTGCCCGTCACTAAGGAGACCAAGGCCCAGCAGGAAGCGGCCATTATGGACATTGTCGAAGAGACCCAAACTGAACTGGTCGTGCTAGCACGTTATATGCAGATTCTGTCGGATGATTTATGCCACAAACTAGCCGGGCGCGCGATCAATATTCACCACTCTTTTCTGCCAGGCTTCAAGGGTGCCAAGCCGTATCATCAGGCCCACGAGCGAGGCGTAAAGCTAATCGGCGCCACTGCCCACTACGTCACCCCCGATCTCGATGAAGGGCCCATCATTGATCAGGAGGTTCAGCGGGTCGATCACACCTACCGGCCCGAGGATCTGGTCGCGGTTGGCCGCAACACCGAAACCATCGCCCTTTCCCGTGCGGTTAAGTACCACCTTGAGCACCGCGTCTTCCTCGACCAGAACAAGACGGTGATTTTCCAATGAACACAACGACCCAATCCACTGCGGCCCTTATTGACGGCAAGGCCTGTGCCGAACAAGTTCTGGCCGAGGTCGCCGTCAGCGTTAAGCAACTGATTGCTGAAGGCACTACCCCTGGCTTAGCCGTGGTTCTCATTGGCGAAGACCCCGCTAGCCAGGTGTACGTCAGAAACAAGATGCGCAAGGCACAAGCGGTGGGCATTCGCTCATTCGAGCACCGCTTCGACACTACCTTAAGCCAGACCGAACTGCTCACATTGATCGACAAGCTTAACAAGGATCCCGAGATCAACGGCATTCTGGTGCAGCTACCACTACCGACGACGATCGACGAAGAGGCCATTATTCAGGCCATCGACCCACTAAAAGATGTCGACGGTTTCCATCACGCCAACGTCGGCGGCCTGGTGCAGGGCCGCGATGTGCTGACGCCCTGCACCCCCAGCGGCTGCCTGCGACTGCTGCAGGAAACCTGTGGCGACTTAACCGGCAAGCATGCCGTGGTCGTGGGCCGCTCCAATATTGTCGGCAAGCCCATGGCTTCACTGCTGTTGCACGCCCATTGCTCGGTGACGCTGCTCCACTCGCGTAGCATCAATGCTGACGCCATCGCACGCCAAGCAGATATTGTCGTCGCTGCGGTGGGCCGACCGAACATGATCGACGCCAGTTGGCTCAAGCCCGGAGCGGTGGTGATTGATGTGGGTATCAACCGCGTTGAGCAGGAGGTTGATGGCGAGCGTAAGACACGTCTCGTCGGCGACGTCGACTTCGCTAGCGCCAGCCAGGTAGCAAAAGCGATTACGCCAGTTCCCGGCGGTGTCGGCCCTATGACGATTGCCTATCTAATGCAAAACACCGTGGCTGCGACCCGCCTTCAGCAACATAAAGTCGCCCAGCCGGTAGTTAACTGATACCCCATAGGAGGACATCACCGTGCCTTTTGGACTGCTTAAATATGGTCTGTCCTCAGACTATCCCGTCAATGTGGACTTGCCGCCCCCCAAGGAACTCAAGCCCAGCTACGATGTGGTGATCATCGGTGGCGGTGGTCACGGTCTGGCCATCGCTTATTACCTGGCCAAGTATCACAACATCACCAACGTTGCCGTGCTTGAGAAAGCCTATCTTGGCGGTGGCAACACGGCGCGTAACACCGCCGTGATCCGCTCCAATTACCTGACCTCAGAAGGGGTCAAGTTTTACAGCGAGTCGGTCAAACTTTTCCAGAATCTATCCAACGAATTCGATTTCAACGTCATGTACTCGGAGCGCGGCCAGCTGACGCTAGCCCACACCGACGCCACGGTGCGCTCGTTCCGCCAGCGGGCCGAGGTCAACAAGCATTTCGGTGGGCGTACCGACATGATTGACCGCCAGCAGATTCGTGAGCTGGTGCCCTCGCTGAACCTCGACCCTGGCCACCTGCCCGTGCTCGCGGGACTTTGGCACCGCGACGGTGCCACGGCTCGCCACGACGCCGTGGCCTGGGGCTATGCCAAGGAAGCGGCCAAGCGCGGCGTTGAAATTCATCAACTGACGGAAGTCCGTAACCTGGTCATCGAAGGCGGGCGTATCACCGCCGTCGAGACCAACCGCGGCACCATTCAGTGCGGCTGCGCCGTTCAGGCTGTTGCTGGCCATAGCTCCGTGCTGGCCAAGCAAGCCGGTTTCCGGCTACCCATCATCAGCTATCCCCTGCAGGCGATGGTCACCCAACCCGTAAAGCCTTTTCTGGACCCGCTGGTCAGCTCTTCCGCCCTGCACTGCTACGTTCAGCAGACCAGCCGCGGCGAAGTGGTCTTCGGCGGTGGGTCAGACCCCTACCCCCTCTACAACACGCGCTCCACGCTGGAAATGAAGGAAAGCCTGATTGCCAGCGGCATCGAGATGTTCCCGTTTCTGGCCAAGGCCAAGCTAATGCGCCAGTGGGGCGGGGTTACCGACATGACCCCCGACTACAGCCCGATCATGGGCGAGAGTCCGATCGAAAACTATTACCTGGACGCCGGCTGGGGCACCTGGGGCTTCAAGGCGACGCCCATCTGCGGCAAGACCATGGCGGAAATGGTCGCCAGCGGCGGCAAAGTGCCCGAGCTGATTCAACCGTTCCGCCTGGAGCGCTTTGCTAACTTCCAGCAAGTCAATGAAATGGGCGCCACGGCGGCCAGCCACTAACGAGAGGGCAAACGCAATGAAAATCATGAATTGCCCGCTCAACGGGCCACGCAACATCAGCGAATTCATCCATGGCGGGGAGCTAAAAACCATGCCGAACCCCACCACCTGTAGCGACCGCGAGTGGGCAGACTACGTTTTTTACAGCGACAACACCGCGGGCGTTATCACCGAATGGTGGATGCATGTTGCCTCCAGCTACTGGTTTCTTGCCGAGCGGCACACCGTCAGCGATGACATTCTGCGCACCTTTGATCCCCAGGAAATTTTCCAGGAGCGCATCGAGTTTGCCGTCGAGGAGAAACGCTCATGAACCGCCATTTCTCACCTGACGACATCCAGACCATGCCAACACGCCTCCCGGCCCCGATGGGCAGTCTCATCAATCGCCAGCAGCCGATCACCTTTCAGTTCGAAGGCACGAATTACCATGGAGTGGAAGGTGACACGCTGGCCAGCGCGCTGATCGCCAACGGCCGCCACCTGCTCTCGCGCTCCTTCAAGTATCACCGGCCCCGTGGCCCGCTGACCATGGCAGGCCAGGACGCCAATACACTGGTTCAGCTACCCGACGAGCCCAATGTGCTGGCGGATACACACCCGCTTAGCCAAGGCCTGGCCGTCACCGGCCAGAACTACAGCGGCAGCCTGGATCACGACAGCGACATGAAGCTTGGCAAGTTCTCCAAGTTCATGCCAGTGGGCTTCTATTACCGCTCCTTCTATAAGCCCAAAGGTGCCTGGAAATTCTGGGAGTCGCTGATTCGCAAGAAGGCCGGGCTGGGCAGATACGACCTTAGTGCCACCGGTGGCTATCACGACAAGGCCTACCTGTTTGCCGATGTGGTGGTGGTTGGCAGTGGGCCGGCGGGTCTAAAGGCGGCCTTGACCGCCGCTGAAGGGGGCGCAAAGGTGCTGCTGGTTGAACAGCAAACCCAGTTGGGTGGCGCGCTAACCTACGCCCGCTTCGATGATGCAGGCGTGCGTGCCGATCAAGTGCGCGAAGCGCTGATCCCAGTGGTTGAAGCGCATGCCAACATTCATGTGCTGTGTAAAGCCACCTGCAATGGCTGGTTTACCGACAACTTTCTGCCCGTGATCCAGGGCACGCGGATGTACAAGGTTCGCGCTCAGGAGTGCATCGTTGCCGCTGGCGCGTTTGATCAACCGGCGATTTTTCGCAACAACGATTTGCCCGGTATCATGCTGGCCAGCGCCGCCCAGCGTCTGATTCGTCATTACGCGGTGCGCCCGGGTAAACGGGCGGTTGTGTTCACGGGTAATGACGACGGCTACCTGGCAGCCCTCGATTTGCACGAACAAGGCATTGAGGTCGCCGCGTTGGTGGATATGCGCGCAGGGCCGGTCGACACCCGCCTTACCCAAGCGATCAATCAGCATGGCATTCCACTGCATGTTGAGCACACCGTGTTCGAGGCACTGCATGACAAAACCCTGCATCACGTGACCGGTGTTGACCTGCGACGCATTACCCGCCGGGGAGAAGTCGGTGACGACAGCCTAACGCTGGATTGCGACCTGGTGTGCATGACCGCGGGCTATATGCCCATGTATCAGCTGTTGTGTCAGGCGGGTGGCAAGCTGACCTATGACGATGATATAGCCGAGTTTTCCCTCTCAAACCTGCCCAAGCACCTGTACGTGGCGGGCTCGGTCAACGGCTTGCACGATCTTGACCAGGTACTGCAAGACGGCGTCATCGCGGCTACCCAGGCACTTCGCAGTCTCGGCCTGTCGGCCCCCGACGCCACACCTATCGAGGGAGCGACGAAGCAGGTCAACTTCCCCTGGCCCATCTTTGCCCACCCCAAGGGCAAGGAATTCGTCGATTTTGATGAAGATCTGCAAATTCGCGACATCATCAACGCCACGCGCCATGGCTATCGAGACGTACAGCTAGTCAAGCGCTTCTCGACCGTCGGTATGGGCCCTTCGCAAGGTCGCCATTCGGCGCTGCCCACCGCTCGCCTAGTGGCCGATGCCACGGGGCGCACCGTCAGCGAAACCGGGGTTACCACCGCGCGCCCACCGTTCACCGCTGAAACCCTTTCCCACCTGGCCGGGCGCAGTTTTGACCCCTTCAGAGTCACCCCGCTGCACCAGCGCCACCTGCAACTCGGCGCCAAGATGATGCCCGCAGGCGATTGGCAACGACCGGCCTTTTACCCCTCGGCAACGAATGGCCGCCTGGATCGTGACCGCTGCATGCAGGAAGAGGCGCTCCATGTCAGGGAAAAGGTTGGCCTGATCGATGTTTCCACCCTGGGCGGTATCGAGGTACGCGGGCCGGACGCCGCGGAGTTCGTCAACCGTATCTATACCTTCGGCTTTCTCAAGCAGCCGGTGGGACGCACCCGTTACGCCGCCATGGCCAATGAGCAGGGCGTCGTGGTCGATGACGGCGTTTCCTGCCGCCTTGGCGAGAATCACTTTTACGTCACCGCCACCACCAGCGGCTTGGCGCGCGTGTATCAGAGCATGCTGCAGTGGAATGCCCAGTGGCGCCTGGATGTGGATGTCGCCAATGTCACCTCGGCCTACGCGGCGATGAATGTCGCCGGGCCGTTATCCCGCAAGGTGCTGGAAAAAGTCTGCACCGGGGTGGATCTTTCCCCTGACGCCTTCCCTTACCTGGAGTTGCGTGAAGGTTACGCCGGTGAAGCGCCTGCGCGCCTGCTACGTGTGGGCTTTGTCGGCGAGCTGGGCTATGAGCTTCATGTGCCGTCACGCTACGGCGAATACCTGTGGGATCTGTTGATGAAAGCGGGCGAAGAATTTGGCATCCGCCCCTTTGGCGTTGAAGCACAGCGGCTGCTACGGCTTGAAAAAGGCCATGTCATCATTGGCCAGGATACCGACGGCATGAGCCACCCTGCAGAAATCAACATGAGCTGGGCAGTGAACCGTAACAAGCCCTTCTTTGTTGGCCGCCGTGCCGTGGATATTCTCGATGCGCAGCCCGCCAAGCGCCGTCTGGTCGGCTTCCGATTGCCAGCAACATCAGCCAAGCCATTGGAAGGCCACCTTGTATTAGATGGCGGCGATATCACCGGCAACGTGACTTCCTGCGAATACTCACCCACGCTGGATGCAATTATTGGCTTGGCCTACGCTGGCGCTGATAAGGCCCCCCCTGGCAGCCACATCACCATCCGCGTCGAAGGTGGAGATGAGATTAACGCAGAGGTCGTCAAACTGCCTTTCTATGATGCCAAAAACAGTCGACAGGAGATGTAAACCATGGCGACTCTAGAAGCCACCTTCACTGCCAAGCGTACGCCGCTTTACCACCTTCATCACGCCACCCAACCTGACTCGACTGGGTGGCAGCACCTGAACGGCTATGCGATTAATAGCGGGCACAATGAAACCGATGACGTTACGCCGGTGCAATTAGTCAACTGCGGGCTATCAGATCTGTCCGCGCTTGCACGGGTTGGGTTACGCGGCAAGCAAGCGGCAGCCATTCTCAGCGATGACCACTACCAGCTTCCCGCTGCCCCTAATCAGGCGCTTCGCCAGGAGAATGGCAGCTGGGTGGCGAGACTATCCGCCAGCGAATACCTGTTGCTGGGTAGTTTCGCTGATGACGGCGAGCGAATCTGTCGCGATGAACTTGCGTGGCAAGCCAAAAGCGAGGGTTCTTGTGGCGGTGTTTACCTTCTCCCCCGCCAGGACACACATGCCTGGCTGGCCTTGACCGGCGATCGTGTCAGCGATGTGATGGCCAAGCTGTGTGGCGTCGATCTGTCCGCTAAAGCGTTTGCCCCGGGCCAGGTAGCGCAAACCTCTGTCGCGCGGGCAAATGCCATTATCATCAATGCCAGTCACGCTGACCGTGCCTGCTACTATCTCTTGGTGGATAGCGCCTCGGCATGTTATTTCTGGCCTATGCTTGTTGATGCCATGCATGAATTCAGGGGAAAAGAGCTCAATATCACGGCGTTGCGTCACTATCGCCAAACATAATGCATGCTAAACGGTTTGGTGGCGATATAACGCGACCAAGCCATTCAAATAACAATCCATATAGGCAGGGGCCTTATTACGGTTATGGCGACACATTCCAGCAAAGAAATCGACTATACGGTTCCCGCACTTTATCGGGGCCTTAAAATCCTCGAACTCTTCGACAGTCAGCACCGCATACTCACCACCCAGGATTTCGCCGATGCGCTGGAGGTCACAACGTCCTCCATTTACCGCATCGTGACAACCCTGACCGACATGAACTACTTGGATAAAGTAGCCAAAAATACCTATCAACTAGGTCCACAGGTCATTTCCCACGGTTTTAGCTATCTGGCTAGCCGGGATATCGTCGATATCGTCATGCCACACCTGAATGCACTGCGCAATCGGGTGTCGATGTCTTGCCATCTCAGCGTGCGCGAAGGCCAAGAAGCCGTCTATATCTACCGCTCCTTTGCCTCACAGCGGCTATCCGTCAATGTCCCCGTGGGCACGCGCATTGCCTGCCACAGTTGCGCAATGGGACGAATCCTGCTGACGGATCTTGACGAGCCTGAACTCGACGCCCTCTATCAGCACGTGCGCCTGGACGGCTATCCCAAACCGGCCCCCCGAACGCTCCCCGAACTGAAACAGACGATCGCCAATGATCGCGACACCGGCTGGGCAATACACCGCTCCGACTATGCAACCGCCATCGCCGCCGGCCTTAAGGACTATCAAGGGCGCACTGTCGCGGCTATCAATGTCTCCGGCCCCGACGCGCTTATGAACAGCGACGCTCATATTAGCGACATCAAGGAGCAATTACTGGCCACTGCGCAGCGAATCTCTTTCGAGCTGGGCAATACAGGCAAGCGCGCTAAAAACTAATCTCTTAACATGCGATCCAGCTTCAAGATGACAAGGGCTTCCGGCGTCTTTCTGGACAACCAGACGGTCGCCAACTTTCTGACACTTATGTTAGCTCACACCCAAGATCCGCTTACGTTCAGTCGACCAAGTCATAATGAGGTGATCCACCATTAACCCCATAGACGCGACACAAAGCCCCAGCACCAAGCCTTTACCAACGTTATTGGAAGAAAGTGCGCGCATCATTTCCTGCCCCAAGTCTTGAGTACCAATAAAGGCTGCGATAATCACCATAAATAATGAAAACATTACGGTCTGATTCAATCCGATCAACAAGTGCGGCAGAGCCATAGGTAGCTCCATAGACCACAAGCGCTGCCAACGCGTGGCACCTGCCATATCAACTGCCTCATGCAATTGCTGGGGTACGCTGATTAAACCCTCAATCGTATAGCGCAACATGGGAATCGCGGCGTAGATAATGACCGCACCAATGGCTGACACATCGGTAACACCAAACAGCATGATTACCGGTATCAGATAGATAAAGCTGGGGAAAGTCTGGCACGTGTCACAGACGAGCAGTACTCTTTTTGCCCGCGTTGGCTTGCCCGCGGCCCAGATACCTAGAGGTAAACTGATAGCGATAGCGACCCCTACTGCGAAAGTGACCATGTAGGCGGTGATCATTGCCCGCTCCCACCAACCCGATAGCGCAATAAAACCGACAAAACCTGAGCAGACTAAAGCTGAGCGCCAGCCGCCTACGCGCCAACCTATACCCATCAGCAACAGCAACACGGCAGACCATGGCGCGGAGAGGTAGAAATCACGCATGGGGATTAATACATTGAGCAGCAGCCAACCGCGGATCGCATACGTAACCGGATACGCCTCGATGGTAAACCAGTCGACAATCGGCTCCCAGATAAAAGCAGTCGATAGTGCTTGTCTGCGTGGAATTTCATACAACCAGCCATGTAGCTGCGCTGCCGACAAAGCGACAATGACCAACCCGGCCCAAATGAGTAACAGTTGTCTGCGTTTCCACCACGGTGTATTAACTGGATAATGTACTGGCTGCTTTTCGGCCCAAGCGCGGGTAAGGCGGTCAAGCGTCACCGCGATTAACACGACCGAGATACCTAACTCTATCGCCTGTCCAATTTTGAGACCTTGCAGGTATTGAAGCAGTTTGTAGCCGAGCCCTGGCGCACCGATAAAGCTAGCAATCACTACCATGGCGAAGCACAACATTATTACTTGATTGACTCCAACCAGTATCTCAACGCGTGCCGTAGGCACGCGTACATAACGCATCACTTGCCACCGGGTTGCGCCACTCATATGACCAGACTCGATAATTTCTGAAGGTACGCGGCGCAGACCTAAAAGCGTCATGCGAATCATTGGCGGCGTGGCGAAAATTATCGTTGCAATGGCTCCCGCATGGTCTCCGACACCGAAGAAGACTACCACCGGGATTAGATAAGCGAAATGTGGCAAGGACTGCGCTACGTTAATTATTGGCTGCAATATCTTCTCAAACCATATGTACCGCCAAGCCGCCCAGCCTAGAAGGAATCCCAAGGATACAGATAGAGGCGCTGCGACGAAAATGAGGCTAAGCGTCTCCATTGCCCACTTCCACTGGCCGAACACTGCTAACCAGACGCAAGTTCCTCCTGCAAGTGCGCCCAGTTTCCAGTCACGCAACCCATAACCCAGTGTAAACCCAGTGATCATCAATACTGTCCAAGGCAACGCCGGCACACCCAAGCCACCACGCCCACCAGCAAGTAGGTTGCCGAAAATATCTAGCAACCAAGCCACAAAGCTGGCGAAGGCACGGGTAATCACTGTCAGACCAAGATCCTCTTGTGTGAAAACGAAGGCGGCATTGATCCAATCTGCCATTGGCAAAACCATTCCATCGGGAGGTAGCAACAGGCTAGTGGGTAACTGCGGCGAAGCAATTACTATAAGGAAAGCTAATCCAAAGAATACCAGCCCTGCTTTCGTTTGCCCTACTTGCACTGGAGGGATAGGGGACGTGTTGGCAATAGTCATACTTCCTCCGTAAAGAGTAACTCTAACGCACGGCCACGGTTCATCGCCCCAATGATTTGACCATTGATGTCAGCAACAGGAACTCGTGCAGCGGGAGACTCCCAAAGTCGTCGGCCGAGTGACGCAATTGTTGCCTCTCCGCAAACTGGCTCACCTTCTCCAGCTGTTCCAGGTTCGATTAGGGTTCGAGCACGTATGACGCGTGATTTCGCGATCGTTCGTGTAAAACGCTCAACGTATCCGGTCGCGGGACTTAATACGATCCTGTCGGGCGTATCTACTTGTTCGATAGCCCCCTCATACATAATTGCAATACGATCCGATAAGCGCAGTGCCTCATCAAAATCATGTGTAATGAAGACTATCGTTTTGCTTAACATCTCTTGTAGACGAAGAAGTTCGTCTTGCATCTCACGCCTTATCAGTGGGTCGAGAGCCGAGAAAGGCTCATCCAAAAACCAGATGTCTGGTTCGATAGCAAGGCTGCGGGCGATTCCCACGCGCTGTTGTTGCCCCCCGGAAAGCTCATGCGGGAAATGATCCTCCCGTCCGCTAAGCCCAACCAAATCAATAACGTCAAGAGCCCTTTGACGCCGATCATTTTGCGGCGTACCACGCATTTCTAGCGGGAACATTACATTTTGAAGTACCGTGCGGTGCGGTAGCAGAGCAAAATTCTGGAACACCATTCCCATTTTTTCACGTCGCAGCCGAATCAGGCTTCTTTCATTGAGACCAAGCAGCTCTTGCCCTTCGACTTGAACACTGCCGGCTGTTTGCTCGACAAGGCGTGACAGGCAACGAACAAATGTGGACTTACCCGAACCAGAAAGTCCCATTACTGCTAAAATCTCACCTCTGTTGATGTCGAGCGTAACGTCACGGACAGCGGCAATATGACCACTTTCCTTTAGCACTTCGGCCGAAGGTTGACCATTATGTTGATGAAGAATGCCAGCTGGATCGGGACCATAAATTTTCCATACTTTACGACAAGTAATGACAGGTTCCTTGTGATTACTTAGTTCGTGAAACTGTTCGTTAAACTTCTCCGAACTTTGTGTGATCTTAGCGTCAAGTATATTCATGAGTTGCTCCTAACAGACCTAAAATTTGCCCCCTCGCTTCGATATATAAACAAGAGAGAGCCGCCACTAAGATCACTCAAGCCACGCCTTCCATACTGATTCGTTATCCTCAAGCCAAGCCTCCGCAGCCTCTTCTGGCTCCAGACCATCAATGTCAACCATCTTGGCCATCTCAGCTATTTGCATATTGCTGAATTCGATGTTGGTTAACGTTGCATAGGCTTTAGGCCATTTATCAGCCATACCATCCCAAGCGGCTTTTTTGAGGTAACCATCAGCCGGATTGCCACAGTCATAGCTCTTGAGGGGGTTCAGCCCGAGCGAGGCATCCTCTTTACAGCCCTCAAAATACTCCGGGAATTCTACGAAGCTACCAGGATAGAGCGCCTCAATAAAATTTGGCGTCCAATTGAACAGCACTACCGGCTGACCACGCTTCTCAGCGGCAGACAACTCGGCCCAGAGCGCAGCGGCAGACCCCGCATTAATGACGACGAAATCCATTTCTAATGCATCAATCCTTTCGGCGTCATGTTTAAGCCAGTCCACTGGCCCCCCAAGAAAGCGGCCTTTGGGCGCGGTTTCCGGCACAGAGAATTCTTCTGCACAGGCATTCAGTGCCTCCCAGTCCGGCAGGCCTGGACAGATGTCTTCAACATAAGCTGGATACCACCAATCTTCGCGTGTAACGGCGGAATGATCCCCTGCATCAACAATACCGCCTTTGGATTTGGCCTCTTCGAATGCAACACCAAATGCACCCTCCCAAACTTCCACCTCAAGGGTTGCATCGCCGAGACGAATGGCCTCATACACTGCTTGGCTATCTGTAGAGACGTAATCAACCGTATAACCCATATTTTCGTAAATGCCGCCGACGATATGGCTCATCACGATTTGGCTAGACCAGTTATGGGTGGGGATGATGATTGGGTCGCTGCTTTCGACTGCGAAGGCCGAAACTGAAAGTGTAGCAATGGATACGCTGACAAGATAATGGTTAACTTTATTCATGTTATCCCTTTCATTTAGTTAGATGATTTTCATTGGCTTGATATTGGTTTTAAGAATCTTCAGCCTATTTCACATGTGAATGATTGATTTTATTTATAGGTTAAAATCCAGTATTCACAAAAAAATTTTAAGCATTTAACGTGCCAGATTAATAAATAAAATAGTTTTCATAACTTTACCAATTTATCATTATTTCTACTTTTACCTTTTTAGTGCATCCTGGGTTGTCTATTAACTAAAATAGGTCATGCATAACAATGCCTACCCCCCTCAGTAAATAATAGAGTTTGTATTTAAAAATTACTTTCGACTTCTCTCTTACTTTACTTCAAATAATGACTAGACACTCACCAGGCAGTGCGAGGCGGTAATGTACTCATGCTAATTGCTAGGCTAAGCATCATGATCAAACCTCGCACGTAAGCGGCCAACCACAAAACGGCTATGCTTTGCTTAGCCGCTTATGGTTTCATACCAGTATTGTGTTATTTCCAGATAAAAATTGGCGCCTAGCCTGCCGGAACTTGAGCCACCATGCTATGAACGAAAAGATAACCACTGACAAACAGAACACCCGTCTCAGCCTGGAACAGCATATCGCCAGGGCATTGAAAAATAAGAGGATTTCACAGGGCTACAAAATATCAGATGTCGCACGCATAGCGGATCTCAGCCAAGGCATGATCAGCAAGGTCGAAAATGCACAGGTCTCGACCAGCCTGGAAACACTAAGCCGACTCTGCAACGCCATCGACCTGCCGATATCCAAGTTGTTTAGCGATTTCGATATCGGAGGACGCGGCGCACAGCACGTAAAAGCCGGCGAGGGTATGGAAGTAGTGCGTACGGGTACCGAAGTCGGTCACACTTATCAGCTTCTCAGTTACCGCCAGGGCCCCAATAAGCGCTACGAGCCTTTTCTGATTACAATGGACGATGCTAGCGAGGTCTTCCCCAACTTTTGTCACGCAGGACACGAGTTCATCTATTTGCTCGAAGGGAAGCTCATTTATCGCCATGGCAAAAGTTTTTACGAAATGAACCAGGGCGATAGCCTGGCTTTCGATGCCGCCGTGCCGCATGGCCCGGAACAGCTGTTAGAGGTTCCCATCAAACTGCTCTCGATTATTCATTACGGCCATGAAGATCAAGGGTAATCATTACTTAAACTATCGGTACTCGTTGTGACTCTTGGGACATAAAAACCGGTGCATTTTGCACCGGTTTTTATGGTTCTAATTATTCCTGCGTGGACTCGTGCTTTTCAAACGCTGCATTTTCGTGTTTTATAATGCTCACAGTTAATAAAATACAAAGCCCCACTCCGATTACCAGGCTAACAGCGATGGCGACTGGGTGGCTGAAAAATAGCAGGTAGTTGACTGCGCTTGGCACATCGACATTGGTTTCCATTGTTTTCTCTCCTGAACGCTTTGGCGTTTCGGCGTTGATCATTTTATTGGCGCAATAACGCTGTCTTGCATTTAGCGTTAGCGGTATCAACTGATATCGGGTCTTTTCGCCATAGGGGCAGTCGTGCTAAACCCTGAACGAGTACCCAAGGGCGAATTGCTGTTGACGGGTTCACTTTCAGGATAGGGTCTAGCGGATATTTCCACCAAATCCAGGCCAAGCGCTTCAGCATGTGGTGGCACACGCAGGATGTTGAACTTTTTCAACGCATAAGAAATGCCCCAGCCAGGAATAAAACCGGTCAAGGCCATGACAATGGCACCCATCAACTGGCCAGTGAAGGAAACATCCGGTATTCCATCTACATTCGCGAATCCTGCTGCGAAAATACCGACGAGCACCACGCCGTAGAAACCGCAAAAGCCATGAACCGCGAACGCGCCAACAGAATCGTCCAGGCCACGCTGTTCAAGAAAGTTGCCTACTTTAGCCATCAAGGCGCCGCCACTGGCTGCCAGAACGAAAGCCAGGCCGGGGTTGTAAAGATCCAAACCGGCAGCAACCGTGATAATACCGCCCAGCCCCCCAGACATGGTCCAGAAGGGGTCGCGAGACACCAGATAAGCACCGATTACACCACCAGCGAAGCCCATGACGGTGTTAAAAGCAAAAGCAGAGAGGTTAGTCTGGTTACCGTAAATAGTTGTCCAGCCTATGTCGCCAGTGTTGAAGATGATACAGCCGCCGAGAAAGCCAAAGAAGCCGACGATGATCATCATTAGGCCGAGCAGCGACATAGGCATGTTGTGCGGTGGAATCGCCTGGGGCTTGCCGTTCTTATACTTGCCAATTCTAGCGCCCAGATTCATCACCACACCGAGGGCGAAGAAGCCCGCTACCGCATGCACCACGCCCGCAGCGCCCACATCGTGGTAACCGAATTTGGTCAACAGCCAGCCGTTCGGATGCCACCCCCAAGCGCCAGCGAGTATCCACACACCTGCCCCCAGGATCACTGCCAAGATAAGAAAAGCACTCAGACGGATGCGCTCAATAACCGCCCCGGAAAGAATCGAGCCAGTGGTGGCGCCAAAAAGTGCGAAAGCTGCAAAGAAGATGCCTGTGCCCATGTCGTTGACATCGGGACGCATACTTGCACTCCAGGGCAGCGCGGCTGACGCCTCAATGGGGATCAGACCATTAGGAAAAGCGTTGTAGACCCACCAGCCGACGAAATAGAAAGCGGGGATAACCGAGGCCAGCGTTAGGATGTTTTTCATTCCCGATGCCAGCGCATTCTTGGTACGTGAAGCACCTATTTCGTAGGCTAAAAAGCCTGCGTGAATCATGAACATGATGGCGATACACCACCAGTAAAACACTTCTATGTTCATTGCCTGATGCATCTCGAAGATGCTTTGTAGCTCATCAGTCGTCATGTTGTTCCCCTCTTAATGAAGTATGGCCATGAAAGTGGCCTGGCCTTCTATTAACCAGATAATTTTTGCTGGGAAAGATACTTTCATTAAAATAAAAGCAATATTTATGCCAAAGAATTACATCTTGGAAAGAGCACAAAAGTTACTCTTTAATATGATGTTTTATTAAAAATAAATACCATGCTTTAAAATGCTCTTTTTAAATATAAAAACACATCGGCACTTCTCATTATTCCTCGGCATAGTATTGATGCGTTATACGCAATCAATGCACTTCAATAGCGCTCAACTGCGTACGCGGGTACGCTCCTTGTCATAGAACGGCAAGGTAACGACTTCGGCGGAGAAACGTTTCTGCTGACCATCAAGGCGGCCCACTTCCAGCAGGGTGCCGGGCGTGGCAAAATCGGGCGCCAGACGGCAAAGCGCAATCGATTGTTTTAGCAGTGGCGACTGCGTCGCACTGGTCACCACGCCGACCGGGAAGCGTCCCTGAAAGACTTGATCGCCATGACTTACCAGCTCGGTGCTATCGATGACCAGCCCCATCAACTTGTGACGACTTTCGGGCGCCTGCCGCGCCATGGCGTCACGGCCGACAAAATCCTCTTCTTTGGTTTTCATGGGTACTGTGAAACCGATCCCGGCCTCGAAAGGGTTGGTTTCCGGGCAGAATTCATGCTCGGCGAAGACCAGCCCCGCTTCGATACGCAACATATCGAGTGCATCCAGGCCAAGAGGCGCCAGCCCATAGGGTAGCCCAGCCTCCCAGACTGCATCCCAAAGGCGTTCGCCATGGTCGGGATGGCACCAGACTTCAAAACCCAGTTCTCCGGTGTAGCCGGTTCTGGATACCATGAGCGGTACGCCCTCCGCGCCACCCAATCGGCCGATCATAAAGTGGAACCAACCAAGCTGTGCCACGCAGGGTTGAGTCTCGGCGTTCCACACCAGCTGGCTAAGTAACTCACGGCTGTGCGGCCCCTGGATGGCAAGATTATGCAGTTGCTGGGTGGATTCCCGAACGCTCACCTTGTACCCCTGGCGGGTCGCCAACTCGCGTAACCAGATACCGCTGTAAGCATCCCCGCATATCCACCGAAAGGCTTGCTCGCCCATCCGAAATAGCGTGCCATCGTCGAGCATACCGCCGGTTTCATGGCAAGCGGCTGAGTACGCGATTTCACCCACCGACAGACGTCGCACGTTGCGGGTCAGAGCGTACTGTAACAGGCGTTCAGCATCCGGCCCCACGACTTCAAACTTACGCAGCGGCGTTAAATCCATGACCGCGACCCGCTCGCGGCAAGCCAGGTATTCGGCACGACGCCCCCAACCTTCAAACTCTCTGGGTAACCAATAGCCGCGATACTCAACGAAACGCTTGGTCAGGGCCGATGTTCGGCGATGAAAGGCGGTTTGCAGTGTCATGCGTGGCAATTCCTCTGGAGTGGTCCGATTAGCAATAGCGCGGGGGAATTCATGCTCGGCTGCGTAGATGCGCACATGTATGTCGGTGGGCGTCCATCCGTTGGCTGGGTCAATGTCGTCCGGGCAAGCGGATGAGGCGCAGACCAGGTCACGTTGGGCGCGCAACAGCACATAGTCGCCAGGACGCGACCAGGGTTCATCTGCCGTCAGGGTGCCGCAGGGCTCGACCTGGGTATTGAAGAAAAAATTAATGGCCGGCCAACCCGCCCTCGGCGCAACCTTATAAGCCGCTAGTTCGCGGTTGAAATTCTCGGTACAACTGATGTGGCCGAAATAGCCGCTGTCTTCGTAGAATTTGGGTGTACAGGCCAGCATAAAACTGTCGTGACGTCCGACCGTATCCTGTACGACCTCCAGCATTGGCTGGAGACGCTGATCGGCGAAACGTGAAAACAGACCGGGCTGTGGCATCGCGCTAGCGGCTAGTGTGCGCGTAGCCGCCGCATCCAACGTCAGCTCCTCCCCCTGATCCAGGGCGGCTTTATCGAAGGCGATAAAATCAGAACTCTGCTTGCCGGCCACGTCGATAATCTGAATCCACTCGCCCGCCTTAACTTGGTAAGGGCGCGCGCTGCTGTGGGGTATATGAATCTCGTTAATAGGCTCGGCCAGCGGTTCAGGCAGTTCTAGCGGGTGGTCGGGTAGGTGCCAGTGGGTCACGTTCAGCTCGGTCGCTGGCGACTGCTCGGATACCGCCATATCCTTGCCGGGCGCTATCAGCACAAGCGTCAGCGGCGCGCTCCCCGTTGGCCGACTCAGTTCCAAAGGCAGCCACTGGCCCGGCACATGCCCCCCCTGATCCAACAAATCGGTGTCAATCTGCCAACGATCGAATTGAGTGCTCAAACACTCGGCGGCACGATTGCTTTGCTCAAGCTGGCTGAGCGTCAGCGCTGCCGACGGTTGCATCTCAATACCCAGCGTCGCGGTCACGGCTTGGTTGTACTGATCAAGGGCCAATACATCGCAGCCTTGCTCACCGTCTGGCGTCGTTACGCTCAGGCATTCACCCGGTAATAGCTGTAGGCGCAGGGCATGCTGGCCAGCGATACGATAGCGCCGACAAGGCGATGTTAGCGCCTGCTCTGTAGGAGTGTACCGACTCTCCATGGGATTACCTCATGCTGTACGTGTCGATGTGCCCGGCACTGTTTTATCTTTCATCCAACGCCGGCCTCATTAATGCTCGACCTCATTCCTCATTATGGTGCGTCGTGGTAACCATTCACTCCTTATATGGTGCATGGCTACCTCTGACGGCCATCATGTGACGATAAATTTCTTTTGGATAAAATTACTTTACTCGCAGTAGGGAGCCGCACAATCGGCCATGAGGGGTAATCACGAAGGAGTAGCTATTCTCTAATGGCATGAAAACTGCTTCTATCAGGAGCAGGTCTAACGCGCATCAGGCGCGGACATCGATGATGGGAGGCAGCGGATGGCCATCAGCCTTAGTGGTTGGATTGAACGTTGGGTTGCCCAACCTGAAAAGGCGTCGTCGCCTGAGCCGCTTTTGAGCAGCCAGATCCTCCACGGGCTAACCTTACGCATCGCCGCCTGCGAGCATGTTCCAGACGATTTATCGGCGGTTCTGGGTTGGGTGCAGGGCCACCTTACGCCGGGATATTCTGCTGCCAGCGAAGTAGGCTTATCTCTTGCCTTAAGCGTATCCCCGGCGCAACTGACCTTAATAATGCCCCCCGGTGTTACCCTCGACCAGGAGCAGGCCTCAGCGGTGGACTATCTATTGTCTGCCGAGTACGTCGAGACGGAACAATGGCTGCAACTTCCCTCCTGGCCCCAGCCTATGTATGCAAGGCGGTTGCTACCCCAGGGGGAAAACTCCGCAGCCTGGTTATTACTACCTGGCCGGTGGGGGCACGAGCCTTTGGCCCAGACTATCGAGCCACTGCGGAGAGCGCTGTCGGACGGGTTGCGGATTTGTCTGGCGCACCAACGGCAACGCGAAGCAGCTATAGAGAAAGAGCGTCGCGAATACGCCGCGGAGCTACATGACACCATTGCTCAGGAGCTGGGGTTTCTCAGGTTGCGCACCTCGCGTCTGGAAAAGGCCTGTCGTCAACCAATGCCTGAGCTAAAGGCGCTAGCAACTGACATTCACTTGCAAACGCAGCGCGCCTACCGGCAAACCCGCGAGTTGATTAGCAGTGCCCGCGTTACCCTGGAAGATAGTTCGCTGAACCTTGAGCTCATGCGCAGCGTGAAGGAGTTCGAACAGCGATCAGGCCTAGTGTTTGAGTTAGACAACCGGGCTCAGCCTGGGCATTTATCCAAGCGGGTCGCTATTCAAGTGCTGCTGATCGTGCGTGAAGCCCTAAGCAACAGCGTGCGCCACGCCCACGCCACCCACGTACGTATCCAGCTCTTGCCCAGGCACCCAGGCGGCTTACTGGTGCGTGTCGATGACAATGGCTCGGGCATCGTTCAGGGAAATGACAGCAAGGCCAGTTTCGGGTTGGATATCATGCGCGAGCGTGCATTAAGAATCGACGCGCACCTGAAAGTGGGGCCGCTCGCTAGCGGTGGCACGCGTGTTGAATTGACCCTCGCTGGCCTTACCACAGATAGCGTAAAAATAGAGAGATGAGATGAATCCTACGCGTGTTGTTCTGGTTGACGACCATCCTTTGTTTCGGCGCGGTGTAGCGGAATTGCTCAACGAAAGCCAACGATTTGAAGTGCTGGATGAATTCGGCAGCGGCGAGGAGTTACTGCTGCACCTTGAGCACCTGAATCCCGAACTGTTGCTGCTCGATTTACAGATGCCGGGCACCGATGGTCTAGCGCTACTGGAACGCATTAAGGTCGAGCATGAAGATATCTGGGTGGTCATGCTGACCGCTTCCAACGACAGCAATGATCTACTGAAAGCCATCCAGCTTGGCGCCGACGGCTACCTGCTCAAGGATACCGATCCAGACATCATCCTTGAGCGTCTGGATGCGCTGCTAACCGGCAAGATCGCGCTAAATGACGAAGTCGTTATGATGCTAGCCCACCGGCTGCGTGCAGACCAAGAAGAACGTCACGGTGAAACGACTTCAATCCCCGCCACTTGGGTGGAAAAGCTGACCGAACGTGAACGCCATACCCTCGTGTGTATCGCCAGAGGACTTAGCAATAAGCTCATCGCACGTGAACTGGGCATCAGCGATAGTACCGTCAAAGTTTATGTCAAAAACCTACTGCGCAAACTCAACGTGCGCTCACGCCTGGAACTGGCCGCCTGGGTACATGCTCACCCGCTATCCAACCAGGATTCGACATGTTGAGTTTGCTGATGCCGCTTGGTCTCAGGTCGAAACGCCGAGCGACCACACCGCCCTACCGCCGCCTGCTGGATAGCCTGAACGAAGCTGTAATGGTGGTAGATGAAAGCAGCGAAATTATTTACGCTAACCGCAGCTGGAAGCATCTGATCGGCGATAACGACGGGGCAAATCTGGCGCACCTGCTCGATTATGTTCACCCCGCCGACCGAGCCGTCTGGCAACAATTATGCCGCCAGGTTAATCGCCAGGAAAGACCAGCACCGTTATGGCTGAGAGTGATGGGGGCCGATCATGGACTACGCTGGTGTGAACTACGCGCCCAGTCACTGGAGCTTGGCTCGGTCTGGCCTGTTAGTCTCTCCCTTTGCGATATCACCCCACAGGTTCAGCGTGACCAGATTCACTCGGCCAACCATCGCAGCCTGTCGCAACTGGTCAATGGCCTACCCGTGATGATTTACCGAGCGCGCAACAATCGCCACTGGACAATGGAGTACGTCAGTGACGGCTGTCACGCATTGACCGGCTACCCCGCGGAGGCGCTACTCAACCATTCCCTGATCAGCTATGGAGAGATGATCTACGCCCAGGACGCCGACCAAGTTTGGGAACAAGTTCAAGATGCCCTGCGCGAGCATCGCAGCTTCGAACTGGCTTACCGTATTCAATGCGCCGATGGGCGGCTGCGTCGCATTAGCGAAAAAGGCCATGGCGTATACTCGCAAAACGCTGCCGTTCTCGGCGTCGAAGGGGTCATTATCGCCTTTGAGGCCGATATCAGCGGCCCTGCGTGTTAATGCCTAACCCTTTTGGCCTACCCTTTCAGAGTAATTTTTTTGCCTGTATCAATCCTCTAGGTTGGTAGTGCGTGAGTGAAGCTTTTCTCGCGCCTATTACTCCTACTTCTCTTCATTTAGGATCCGTACAGGAAACTAGCTATGAAAAAGCGTATCGCGATCATCGGTGCCGGCCCAAGCGGCCTGGCACAGCTTCGAGCCTTTCAGTCGGCATATGATAAAGGAAGTGAGATCCCAGAGCTGGTCTGCTTCGAAAAGCAAGGCGACTGGGGGGGGCTGTGGAACTATACGTGGCGTACCGGGCTCGACGAAAACGGTGAACCGGTTCACGGCAGCATGTACCGCTATCTGTGGTCGAACGGGCCCAAAGAGTGTCTGGAATTCGCTGATTACTCCTTTGAAGAGCATTTTGGTCGTCCGATTGCCTCTTATCCGCCACGCGCAGTGCTCTGGGATTACATCAAAGGCCGCGTTGAGAAAGCGGGCGTACGCAAATTCATCCGCTTCAATTGCCCAGTACGTCAAATCAGCTACGACGAAGCCCGCGAGACCTTTACGGTCATCGCCCATGACCACACCACGGACACCGTCAGCAACGAGCAATTTGACCATGTCATCGTCGCCTCTGGGCATTTCTCTACTCCCAACGTGCCCGAATTTGAAGGCTTTGAGCATTTTAGCGGACGCATCCTGCATGCTCACGACTTTCGTGACGCGCTGGAATTCAAAGACAAGGAGGTTCTGTTGGTCGGTAGTAGCTATTCTGCGGAAGATATTGGCTCTCAGTGCTACAAGTACGGCGCGCGGAGCATCACAAACAGCTATCGAACTCGGCCAATGGGCTTCAACTGGCCCGATAACTGGCAAGAGAAGCAGCAGCTGCAGCGCGTAGATCGCGATATCGCCTATTTTGCGGATGGCACATCAAAGCGCATTGACGCCATTATCCTGTGTACCGGCTACCTCCACCACTTCCCCTTCCTTGCCGAACCACTACGCCTGAAGACTAACAACCGTCTGTGGCCACTGAATCTTTATAAAGGCGTCGTTTGGGAGCACAATCCCAAGCTTTTCTACCTGGGCATGCAGGATCAGTTCTACACATTCAATATGTTTGATGCCCAAGCTTGGTTCGTTCGTGATGTTATTTTGGGACGTATACCCCTACCGAGTCAGGATGAAATGCGCGACGACAGTGCCACTTGGCGAGCACGAGAAGAAACCCTCGAAAGCGATGAAGACATGATTGTTTTCCAGGGCGATTACGTTAAGGCACTCATCGACAATACCGACTACCCCAGTTTCGATATTGACGGCGTCAACCAGACGTTTCTGGAATGGGAGCATCACAAGCACGAAGACATCATGGCCTTCCGCGACCACTCCTACCGTTCGTTGATGACAGGCACCATGGCACCCACACATCACACCCCCTGGTTGTATGCCATGGATGACTCTCAGGAAGCCTATCTTGCGGAGCATGACATTTCCAAAACTAACCGGGCTGATGTACTTGGAGCTTGATGTCACCGAGACTGAAAGCTTTACTTAAAACCCATTGCATAACTATCCCACTCATGCAAGCAATAATTTCATGGACGGGAGAGTTATGAAGTGTTGCGCTCAGTTTCTGCGGCCAATCCGGTCAGCGCTTCTGCTGGCCTCGCGCCACACACAACCAGACAGCGGCAAATTGGGAGCACAACGGCTTGTTGGTATCTTCCCGCCACGTGATGTCCTGAAAGTCATTGTCGATCAGTGCCTGCGCCGACACTGGGGATGCTGGCGCATGCCTTGGCGTCCGCGGCAGCTATCGGCGGCCACCTGACCCTGCTGCGCCGCTATCCAGCGATTGATCCTATGGTGGTTGTCAGCGCAGCACATCCTCTTCCTTGAGCAGCTTGTAGATCGCCTCGGCGCCCTGCTCGGGGCTCACATCGGTGAGCACTTGCCCGCCCTTGCCCTCAGACTTGGAGGCCGCCGCCTTGAAGCGATCCCTGGCCGACGCGGCTTTGACGATTTTTAGACGCTTAGGCCGTTTACGTGCGGGGGCCAGGTGCCACTGAGCCAACTCGCTGTCGGCTTCAGGGCTAGTGGACGTGATCGTAAAAGTGGCTCGGCGAGCCGGGCCGAAGGCACTTTGACGCGCCGCTGGCCCCGCTTCATCCACGCTGATGATAGCGGGCAGGCGCACTTTGAGACGTCGACGCTGCCCCCGTGGCAACGCCTGGAGCATCGTTACCACGCCATTTTCCACTTTTTCTACCGACGCCAAACTATTAACCAATGGCCAGCCGAGATGTTCTGCCAACGCATAGGGCAAAAGCCCAGAGCCTTCACCGCGCTCTGCACGGGCGCCGGTGATCACTAGCTGAGGAGAGGTTGCGGCCAGGTATGCCGCCAGAGCAGGAATGGCGTCACTGCCCTCGGGCTGCTCGAGCAGCGTCATGGTTTCAAGCCCCATGCCGACGCCTGTGGCCATACCTAAGTAGCCGCGCAGAGCTGCTTCGCTGCTATCGTCCTGGGCACCCGCATGCAGCACGCTGATCCGGGTGCCCGGCAGCTCGGTCTCCATGGCCAGCGCAAGCTCCAGGCCTCGGGCATCCTGTTCGGCGCGCCTGGCGCGACCAGTGGTAGGGTGACGACCGATGGAGACCAGCACCGCCACGTCAATTCCCTGTTGCTTTTTTTGTTGCTGTTGCTGTAGATCAGGCTGCATCGCGCTGCCCTCCCCGCTGCTGTTCCACCATGGCCACTAACGCGGCCAGAATTTGCGTGCTGTCGCCAATCACCGCCAGATCAGCGCGCTTGATGATGTCACACCCCGGATCGAGATTGATCGCCACCACCTTGTCGCAACGCTGAATGCCTTGAAGGTGCTGGATAGCGCCTGAAATACCCACCGCCATATAGACTCGGGCGGTTACCCAGGTGCCGGTCGCGCCCACCTGACGATCGCGAGCCATAAAGCCGTCGTCCACCGCGACACGCGAGGCCCCTTCGGTCGCGCCGAGGACTTTCGCGGCATGATGGAAGGCATCCCACTGCTTGACGCCGTTGCCGCCGGAGAGGATGAACTCAGCCTCGGCCAGCGCCACCCCGGCGGGATCCACCGCCACCTGCCCCAGGTCTTCAATGCACGACAAGGTGGTGGGGATTGACGCTGCCAGGGTCAATCGCTCGGCCGCATGCCGCGTCTCATCCACCGGTTCGGCGCACTCGGCTAGCGCCAGGGCAACCCGCGGCAGAGGGCGCTGGATATCCAGGCTTCCGGCGGCGCCACGGGCCGTGCAGCGCCAACCCAAAGAGGCCTCATTATCTGCCTCCACCTGCCACACCCCCGTGGCAGCGCGTTCACCCAGGCGTAAAGCAAGCCGCCGCCCCAGATCGGCTCCGCCCAGGGGGGAGTCCGGCAACAGCCAGAAGCGCGGCATCATCTCCCGTTCAACGGCGCTTAAAGCCGCCAGACGCGCTTCAGGCGCAAACCCCGCGTAAAACTCATCATTAAGATGCACGACGCGATCAATCCCGGCGTCCCCCAGCGCCTGCTCCTTAAGCTCGCCGTCCCCCTCGCCCTTATGCTCACCAAACAGAATCGCCACCACGGCGCCGGGCTGGTCGGCATCGGCATCCGCCACACGCCGGGCCAGGCCCAGCAGATCCTTGTCATGACTAGAGAGGCGCCCACCGGTCAGGTCGGGCACCACGGCCACCAGGAAGGCGGGCTGATCAATGGTCACCGTGCGGCGGCTATCGCGGGCCGCCGTGGTGGTCGCGGTGGCCTGCCCCCCTTGCTGGAGGCCACTACGATCAATCCGTTTGACGCCATTGGGACCGATAAAACCGATGGCACGAGGATCCTTGCGCACCACGCCGTTGGGGCCCATCCATTCGCTGACCGCTCCGCCGCCCCTGTTTACACCCAAGGCGGCCAGCACCGCGGCGTTGTCGGGGTGCAGACGGTTTCGGGCGATCCACTCACGACGTGGGTCGCGGCGAATAATCTCACTCATACGATCACCTCTTCAGCCGTCGTCGATGCAGCAGGCCGGCGGGGCCCATCAGACGCATCACCCGCGGGACGCTCTACCAGGGCATTGGCCACCAGCTCGGCGATATCACGCACTTCGGCGCTGGCATCCACCACGCCTTCCAGCATGGCAGTACACTGCGGGCAGCCCACCGCCACCAGCTCGGCGCCGCTCTCCTTGACGTCGTTCATGCGCATATCGGGAATCCGCCGTTCACCGGGAATATCGGTAATCGGTGCCCCGCCCCCGCCCCCGCAGCAGCGCGAGCGGAAGCCGGAGCGTTCCATCTCCTTGACCTCGATGCCCAGCGCCTTAAGCACGTTGCGTGGTGCTTCGTATTCACCGTTATAGCGCCCCAGGTAACACGGGTCGTGATAGGTGACGCTGCCGCCTTTCCAAGGGGCAAAGGTCAACCGACCAGCATCAAACAGTTCGGCGATAAAGGTACTATGGTGACGTACCTCGTAATGCCCGCCTAGCTCTCCATACTCATTGCCCAGCACATGAAAGCTGTGGGGATCGCAGGTAACAATCTGCAAGAAGCGATACTGAGCCAGAGTGGCAATATTGCGCTTCGCCAGGGATTGAAACGTCGCCTCATCGCCCAGTCGCCGGGCCACGTCGCCGCTATCGCGTTCCTCAGTACCCAACACCGCGAAATCTACCTCGGCGGCGCGCAACACTTTGACCAGGGCGCGCAGGGTTCGCTGGTTGCGCATATCAAAGGCGCCATCACCCAGCCATAGCAGCACGTCGACCTGTTTGAGATCGGCCATGAGCGGCAGGTTAAGATCCGCCGCCCAGTTGAGCCGCGATCCAGGATCGAAACCGCCGGGGTTGTCAGTAGCGATCAAATTGTCGAGCACCTCGGCGCCTTTATTGGGCGTTTTACCGCGCTCAAGCGTCAGGTGGCGGCGCATATCGACAATCGCATCCACGTGCTCGATCATCATCGGGCACTCTTCCACGCAAGCGCGACAAGTCGTACACGACCATAGGGTATCGGCGTCGACCAGTGCCCTCCCTTTCAGCGCCACGATGGGGCCATGGGGAGAGCCTGCGTGTTCACCTACCGGCTTGCCCCCAAGCCCTTGTGAAGGGTGCGGGGAGCCAGCATAGGCGGCATCACTGCCCCCGGCCATGCCCACCACCATGTCCTGAATCAGCTTCTTGGGGTTGAGCGGCTGACCGGCGGCAAATGCCGGGCACACTGCCTCGCAGCGGCCGCACTGTACGCAGGCATCGAAGCCCAGCAGTTGGTTCCAGGTAAAGTCGGCGGGCTTTTCCACGCCCAGAGGCGCCGCTTCATCCTCCAGGTTTAACGCCTTGAGACCTGTTGAGCGGCCGACGCCCCCTTTTTTCGTGGAGAAGCGCTCGGCGCGTCGGTGGAAGGCCAGATGCAGGGCGCCGGCGAAGGCATGCTTCATGGGGCCGCCCCAAGTCATGCCGAAAAACATTTCACCCAGCCCCCAGGCCACGACGCCCGCTAATACCAGCGCCAGCAACCAACTACCGCCACCTTCAAGTAAACCTTCGGGCAGCAAACCTACTGTGGGCAGCGTGATCAGGAAGACGCCTATCGAAAACGCCATCAAACTCTTGGGCAGGCGCATCCAGGGCCCCTTGGAGAGCCGCTTTGGTGGGTTAATGCGTCGGCGAGCGACAAACAGGCTACCGACGAACATCGAAGCGCTGGCCAGTAGCAGCAATCCGCCTAGCAATGGGTTGGCGATACCCAGGCCGTGTACCAGAATCATCAGCACGGCGGCAGCTACGAAGCCACCGGCGGTAGCCACGTGGGTGTTGGAGATCATTTTGTCACGCCCTATCACATGGTGAAGATCCACCAGGTAACGGCGCGGCAGAGCCGCCAGCCCCTTGAAAAGATTGACCGGCGAGGGGCGACCCTGACGCCACAGGCGGATACGGCGCACGGCGCCGATCGCCGCCAGGGCCATGGCGGTGAAGATTAATATCGGCAAGAGCGTTTCGAGCATGGTGCCTCCCTCCTTAGCCGTCAAAAGTCTTTGCAGATTCGCAGGGCGTCGTAGATGGCCGCATGGGTGTTACGCGGTGCCGTGCAGTCGCCCAGGCGGAACAGCAGGAAGCCCTCCCCCTCTTCGCCGCTCTCATCAACCAGGCAGGGTTGCGGCTGAATAGCGTAAAGCGCTTCCAGATCCACCTGCCCTTTGTTGCGGGACTGCTCTTTGAGGGCGTAGTAGAGCGCCTCATCGGGGCGCACGCCGTTCTCAACGACCACCTGATCGACCACACGCTCTTCCAGTGCACCGGTGTACTCATTTTCAAGCACCGCCACCAAGCCGTCGCCCTCGCGGTAAACCTTATGCAGCATCAGATCGGAGGTCATGATCACCTCTTTCTCGTAGAGGCTGCGGTAATAGGTGGGGAAGGTGGTGCCACCCACCGCCGCACCGGGTTTGATATCGTCGGTGACGATTTCCACCTTGGCGCCTTTGTCGGCGAGAAAATCTGCTGCAGAGACGCCGGAGAACTCACAGATGGCGTCATAAATCAGCACGTTTTTACCTGGCGCCACTTTGCCTGAGAGAATATCCCAAGTGCTGACTACCAAGCTCTCTTCGGCATTCTCCGAATAGCCCCACTCTGGGTGCTGGCTAAGGAAGGGCTGGCCGCCGGTGGCTAGCACGACGATATCCGGACGCAGGTCGAGCAGCGTCGCCTCATCGGCGCGGGTGCCCAGTCGCAGGTCGACTTTAAGACGCGCCAGCTCCAGCTGGAACCAGCGAGTGATACCGGCGATCTGGTCACGCTGAGGTGCCTGGGCGGCAATCGTGATCTGCCCGCCCAAGGCGTCAGCGGCCTCAAACAGAGTGACATCGTGACCGCGTTCAGCTGCGACGCGCGCCGCCTCCATGCCGCCGGGGCCACCGCCCACCACGACGATTTTGCGCTTGGCGCCCTCGGTTTTCTCAATGATGTGGGGCAGACCCATGTACTCCCGGGACGTGGCGGCGTTTTGGATACACAGCACATCAAGGCCCTGGTACTGGCGGTCGATGCAGTAGTTAGCGCCCACGCACTGCTTGATCTGATCGATCTGGCCCATCTTGATCTTGGCGATCAGGTGAGGGTCGGCAATATGTGCCCGGGTCATGCCCACCAGGTCTACGTAGCCCCCTTTGAGGATACGCTGGGCCTGATTGGGGTCTTTAATGTTCTGGGCGTGGATCACCGGGACGTTCACCACTTCCTTGATCCCCGCCGCCAGGTGTAGGAAAGGCTCCGGCGGGTAGGACATATTGGGGATAACGTTGGCGAGGGTGTTGTGAGTGTCGCAGCCAGAGCCGATGACGCCGAAGAAATCCACCATGCCGGTAGCATCGTAGTAAGCGGCGATCTGTTTCATGTCGTCGTGGGAGAGGCCGTCCGGATGGAACTCGTCGCCGCAGATACGCATGCCGACGCAGAAGTCATCCCCCACTTCGGCACGCACCGCCTTAAGCACTTCCATGCCGAAGCGCATGCGGTTCTCGAAGCTACCGCCCCACTCGTCCTCGCGTTTATTAACCCGCGGGCTCCAGAACTGATCGATCAAATGCTGGTGTACCGCGGAAAGCTCAACGCCGTCGAGCCCGCCTTCCTTTGCCCGGCGCGCTGCCTGCGCAAAGTCGCCGACGATCCGCCAGATATCCTCTTCTTCGATAGTCTTGCAGGTAGACCGGTGCACCGGCTCGCGGATACCGGAGGGCGATAGCAGCGTCGACCAGTCAAAACCGTCCCAACGGGAACGACGCCCCATGTGGGTGATCTGGATCATGATCTTGCCGCCATGCTTGTGCACGGCATCGGCTAGGTTCTGAAAGTGAGGAATGATGCGGTCGGTGGAAAGATTCACCGAACTCCACCAGCCCTGGGGGCTATCGATGGAAACCACCGATGAGCCACCGCAGATACACAGGCCGCAGCCGCCTTTGGCCTTCTCTTCGTAGTACCTGACGTAACGTTCCGTCGTCATGCCACCGTCGGTGGCATGCACCTCCGCGTGCGCGGTGCTCACCACGCGGTTGCGGATAGTCAGCTTGCCGATCTTAATCGGCTCGAAGATTGCGTCAAATGCCATGATGTTCTCTCCTCGTAGCCGGGTTAGCGGGCGGCATCGGTCAGCGGCTTGACGACGAAGATTCCCACATCGCAGCCGGGCTCGGCAGCACTCTGGGTCTGCTCGGCGGCGGTGCGTAGTGAACTGCCACATGCGGCGAGGATTTGGTCCATGGCGCCGGCGAACCAGCCGGTGAACATGTACTCTTCCTTGTTCCCGGTTTTGCCAAGCTGGTAAACAAAAGCGCTGTGCTCAAGTCGTACTTGGGCAGTGCCCGAATTGAGATCGATCTGTTCAGTAATGAATAGCCCCCAACCGCGCTGAGAAAGGCGGTTCATGTAGTGCTCAAATACCGCCTCTCCGCTAATGCCGTGTAGCTCGGCCTCTTTCTCACACCAGTGCCAGGCGCTCTTGTAACCTGCGTGATAAAGAATTTCGGCATACTTCTCAGCACCTAGCGCCTCTTCTACGGCTACGTGGTTATTGATAAAGAAGTGCCGTGGCACATAGAGCATAGGCAGAGCATCGGTCGTCCAGACGCCAGTTTCGCTATCCACTTCGATAGGCAGTGCGGGGGCCAGTTTGGTCACGGTTGTGTTCCTCAAATCTTTGTTATGTCAGGTTATCGACGGGGCTCCCGGCGCCCCTCACTTCGGAGACAGCCGCCTGCGCTTAGTCAGGCGCCCCATACATCCTTAAGCACACGCACCCAGTTCTCGCCCATGATCTTGCGCACCTGGGTCTCACTTAAGCCGCGCTTGAGGAGTGCCTCGGTGAGATTGGGGAACTCCCCAATGGTGCGAATTCCTTTAGGATTGATGATCTTGCCAAAGTCAGTGAGGCGGCGAGCGTAGCCCTTGTCATGGGTCAACCACTCAAAGAAGGCTTGATCGTGCCCTTGGGTGAAATCAGTACCAATCCCGATGGCGTCTTCACCCACGATGTTCATGACATACTCGATAGCTTCGCAGTAGTCTTCGATGGTTGAGTCAATGCCCTTTTTAAGGAACGGGGCGAACATAGTGACGCCAACAAAGCCGCCATGGTCGGCAATGAACTTGAGCTCTTGATCGGATTTATTACGCGGATGCTCTTTAAGACCGGAGGGCAGACAGTGGGAGTAGCAGACCGGCTTTTTGGACTCGAGAATGACTTCCTCAGAAGTTTTGGCGCCGACGTGCGAGAGGTCGCACATCATGCCGACACGGTTCATCTCAGCCACGATTTCGCGGCCAAAGCCGGAGAGGCCGCCGTCACGCTCGTAACAGCCGGTACCCACTAGATTCTGAGTGTTGTAGCACATCTGCACGATGCCCACGCCTAGCTGTTTGAAGATCTCGACATAGCCGATTTGATCCTCAAAGGCGTGGGCATTCTGGAAGCCGAAGATGATGCCGGTCTTGCCTTCTTCTTTCGCGCGAGTGATATCAGCGGTGGTGCGAACAGGGCGCACCAGATCGCTACACTCCGCCATCAATTGATTGGAGGCGACAATGTTATCGACCGTGGCCTGAAACCCTTCCCACACTGAGACGGTGCAGTTGGCGGCAGTAAGGCCGCCGCGCCGCATATCTTCAAGCAGCTCACGGTTCCATTTGGCGATGATCAGACCATCGATGACGATAGCGTCGTCGTGCAGTTCAGAGGGGGTCATGGCTAAGCTCCAACATTGGTTAATGCAGCGAGCATAGCGCTGACGTTGGCTTAGACGGCGCTTGGAAACGACGGCGGAAATTCCAAAAGCGTCATTGTGTCGTAAACACGACAGCTACCCGCGCCATAAAAAAAACGTGCTGCCCGTCACCGAGCAGCACGTTTCAAGCACGTTTCAAATTATTGATGACGCCGTGGGTATCAGCTTAATAGTCGCACGCTAGCAAAGGTGGGCTCGCCTTGGGCGTTTGCCAGAGCCTGACGAGCGCACGAGGACGGCTCGTTGGCAGTGGGCTCCTCTCCCCAGCGCTTTATAAGAGTCGGCGTTTTGCTGCTATTTCCCTGCCTGTCGTGGCTACCCAGGCGCTCATTCCTCGGCGGTACACCAAAGTATTCGCGGTAGCACTTGGAGAAATGGGGCGTGGAAACGAAACCGCAAATAGACGCAATCTCGATGATCGACAGCGGTGTTTGCTTGAGCAATTGCCGCGCACGCACCAGCCGCAGCTTGAGATAGTAGCGAGACGGTGAGCAAAGCAGGTAGCGTTGGAATAATCGTTCTAACTGACGGCGCGACACATTCACATAGCTTGCCAGTTCATCGAGTTCGATGGGCTCTTCCAGGTTGGATTCCATCAAGGCAACGATTTCCAACAGTTTGGGCTGAGTAGTGCCCAGCACGTGTTTAAGAGGGACACGCTGCTGATCATGTTCGTTACGCACGCGCTCATAGATAAACATTTCAGAAATGCCTGCCGAAAGTTCACGACCATGGTCATGCGTAATCAGGTTGAGCATCATATCGAGCGGCGCGGTGCCGCCCGAAGCGGTGAATCGATCCCGGTCGATAGAGAAAAGATAGGTCGTCAAGATGACGTTCGGAAACGCTTCCTGCATGGAAGCCAAACACTCCCAATGGATACTGGCTTCATAGTGATCAAGCAACCCCGCCTGGCCCAATGCCCAACTGCCCGTACAGACCGAGCCTAACCGCCTGAGCTTACGCGATTGCGACTGAAGCCAGCGCACATGCTCACGGGTAACGCTGTGCTGCGGGCCTACTCCGCCGCAAACGACCACCCACTCCAATGACAGCGGCGCGTGCATGGAGGCATCAGGCGTCACCTGCACCCCATCGCTGGCACGCACCGGCAAACCATCTTGTGTCAGGGTGTACCAGCGATACAGTTCACTGCCAGCCAGTTGATTGGCCATCCGCAAGGGCTCTATTGCCGACGCCAGGGAAATCAGTGTGAAGTTATCTAACAGTAGAAAGCCAAGGGTCTGCGGTTCGCCGACACGTTTGGGATTTACTGCCGGGTTTGTTGCTTGATTTGAAGTCATCGTTTTACCCTCCGTCACCTTTAGAGCATTATATTTTTTCTTGTTAGCGTAGGTGTCGCTGGCGTCTTTTAGTTGCCCTTTACTGCGTTAAACTTTCACACGTGCAGGGACGGCATTGCTCTTTGGTCGTATATTGGCACGAACAGGGCGGATAGCGACAAAACTATCGCGTAGATCGAAGTTTTTGTCGCAAATGAAACGCTAGAGGTCGTTCCCAAAACCAATGTTCAGTGACAATCTGTTTCAAGAAGGAATCGCCGTTATCGTTGCGCTGACTTTGAGTAAGGATCAAGGTTATGTCAGCAAAGCTACGGCCCAACCATCCTGATTCATCAGAATACTGCCGACCAGTCCCGGGGGCGCCTAGGTTGTGCATACCCTCCAGCATAGTGTGCCCACTGACTGTACAATCACTATATTCCGCAGCAGGCACTGCGCCAACGATTGCCGATGACAGCGATGAAAGAAGAGCAGACTAAACGTTCGTGTTATTTACTCAATAGGTAACTAATCACACAAATACCAACAACTAATGAGAAAAAGCTTAATGTCTATAAAAAAAGTGGCGATATTTGTTGATATTCAAAATGTCTACTACACCTCACGCCAAGCCTACGGCAGGAACTTTGATTATAATAAATTTTGGGCACAAGCAACCGCCAATAGAGAAGTGGTGCAAGCTTTTTGCTACGCCATCGACAGAGGCGACCAAAAGCAAAGGGAATTCCAAACTATACTCAGAGCTATTGGTTTTAACGTAAAGTTGAAGCCTTTTATTCAACGCTCAGATGGTTCTGCGAAGGGTGATTGGGATGTAGGTATTGCGCTAGATGCCATGGAGTATGCTGAGCAGGCGGACGTTATTGTGCTCGTATCCGGCGATGGAGACTTTGATCTTTTAGTCAAAAAAATACGCGTTAAGTACGGTACCAAAGTTGAAGTGTATGGCGTCCCTCAGCTTACTGCAGCGTCTTTAATTAATGAAGCCAATGAGTTTGTCGCAATAGATAAGTCGCTTTTGCTAGATTAACTAAACATTAATACCTAACAGCATACTCAATAATGACCTAGCTACTGCTATTTCATGCTGATGTTTCATGAGCATTCGCTGATCTTACTTATGTGCGTTTGTAAAAATAATCAACTCCCAAGCAGAAGAAAAAGTTCTACAGTTATTCAACAATAACTCTACAGTTTAATTGCCATTTGTAACCATATCGACTAGGTTAGTTACAACGGGTGCGCTAATAACTTTTCTAATGCTGGCTGATTCAATCGCTCCTGAACACTTCTGACTGTGGCTCAGCTCACTTGGTGCGCTCCAATCTCAGCACAGTCAGTTTGGGTCAACCAGCAAGGAGGACATCGAATGTCGATTACATCAGAAAAGCAATTACCCGAAGCAGTAGAGTCTTGGCGTGATCCAGAAATGGACTCGGTCAAAGGCACCGAGACTCCCAAAGACCCCAATAAAGGCTATATCGCCTTACTTGGCTGGAGTATCAACGCGATCAAGGCTGCGCAGAAATTTGACCGTCGATATATCGTTGTTGCTCCTGAATGGGCAGCGGATTTCTGTACCGCGAACAACATCCCTTTTCTTCCGTGGGACTTTATCCGGCTAAACGACCGGTCCATGGAAATCGCCGAAAAGCTAAAAGAAGAAGGCGTCGATATCGCCATCCCGCTGTTTGAAGAAACCGTTGAATGGTCCGGTGCGATCAACTCGGTTCTTCTCGACAGTCCTCGTATGTTCGGCCAGTCCATTCTGTTCCGTGACAAGGCGTTAATGAAGCGTCGTGCCCAGCTTGGCGGTATTCGCGTCGGTATTTTCGAAGAGGCGCATGAGAAAGAAGACATCGTTCGCTTCATGAAGCGCGTCAACCAAACGCTGCTTAAACTCGATGGCGACCCGGATGACCCGATTCACGTCAAGGCATTCGACAAAGCCGGTTGCCTCGGCCACCGAATGATTCGCAAGATCGAAGAGATCGACAACATTCCGGACGAAGAATATCCCCTGCTAATGGAAAGCCATTTGGATGGCTGGGAGTTCGCCGTTGAGGCCTGGATACACGATGGCAAAATCCAGTTCCTGAATATTTCAGAATACGTGACGTTGGGTTATTCGGTCTTCGTACCCGCGACGGCGGAGCTAGAGAGCTGGCGCACCGCGATCACTAAGCAGATCGAACTGCTGATCAAAACGTTCGACATTCAGTTTGGCTTGATTCACCCCGAGTACTTCGTCACAGCTGATGGTGAGATGTACTTTGGCGAGGTTGCCTACCGCCCACCCGGCTTCAAAGCTTTCGAGCTGATCGAAAAAGCCTACGGATTCAACGCCTATCAAGCATCGATGCTCGTGTTTGATCCGAAAAGCACAAAAGAGGAAGTGGCAGCGTTCTTCCCCCGTGAAGTGGTCGATGCGAAAGGCTACGCCGGCTGCTTCGGTGTGTACCCACGCCGCCGGGTGGTCAGCAAGCTGGAAATGCCCAAAGAAACGATTGAGCATCCCTATTTTGAGTCCCACGAACTGATCGCGCCCGCAGAAGAAACCGTCCCTGACCGCTCAGCCTTCGGGACGCATTGGGGCTTGATCTTCTTCTTTGGTGATGACCCCATCAAAATGCGCGATCTTCTAAAAGCTCAAGAAGATCTGGACTTCTACGTCTAGAAAGCTTCAAAACAACAGGTTTCATTAAGGGCGCTCTATCTGCAATCTTTGCTGATAGGGCGCCCTTTTTTTACCCGCACTAGCTCTTTCAGTATTGAGGTTTGGTTCTCCCCTTGGCTAAGGCCGAGGTATACTCGCTTGATTTATTGATGAGAAATGCGATGCCTCCACGACTCCTGTTGCGCCTATTATTGCTGCTCCCCCTGGTACTGCTGACCGGCTGCGATGAAACGCCGACTGGGCGCTCCCAGCTGGCATTGGTTCCTGAACAATTAATGACACAGATGGGCGAGGATACCTTCGACCAGTTACGTCGTGACCAGCCGGTGTCACGTGACGCAGCCGCTAACCGCCAGGTGGAGTGCGTGGCTCAGGAGATAATAGCCGCCACCGAGGCCATCTATCCGGCTGACGAGCTACCGGCGGCCTGGGAAGTTGTCGTTTTTGAAGATGACTCTCCCAACGCTTTCGCCCTACCAGGCGGACGCATCGGCGTGCATACCGGCCTACTCCAAGTCGCCGAGACGCCTGACCAACTGGCGGCGGTGATCGGCCATGAAGTGGGTCATGTACTGGCTGACCATGGCAATGAACGCCTTACTCAGCAGCTTGGCATTAAGGCCGGGATGCTAGTAGTAGGATTGTTAGGCGAGGGAGACATGGGACAGCAGCAGTTAATGCAGGCATTGGGCCTCGGCGCCCAGCTCGGCATCACCCTGCCGTTCAGCCGCGCCCACGAGGAAGAAGCCGACCTGATGGGGCTGGCGATCATGGCGCAAGCAGGGTTCAACCCACAAGAAAGCGTGGCACTGTGGCGCAACATGGCGGCGGCTGGTGGCGGTCAGCCTCCTGAATTTCTCTCTACGCATCCCGCCCATGAGTCGCGCATTACGGCATTACAACAAGCAATGGAAGAAGCCGTGGCAAGCTATCGCACGGTCGCCCCGGCTGATTGTTCTGGGTAGGTAATTATCAGGCAAATAGGTGATGTCTGCGATGTGAGTAAGGATTACTAGCTGCTCTACGCAGAACCGCTTGTGGTCAATAATAACCCCACGTCACTCTCTTGGTAATTTGGATTCGCCCTGCCTACTCTTTGTCAGTGAACTCTCTCATGAGCGGCATATTCAAGCCCATGCCTAGTCCGCCCACAATTGATCTCTTATGGTAGCCATTGATGAACCAGCCGTTGCAAAACCTCGAACAACTCCTTGACCGAGTGGGCGAGTTGACACGCCACAACGATCGCGTCTCAATCGAGATGGTTGTTGAATCGATTGGCAGCCGTTCTTTTGGGCCGCTGTTGATGCTGATTGGCATCACGTTATTCTCGCCGCTCAGTGGCGTACCTGGCATGTCGTTCTTTATGGCGTTGTTCGTGTTGCTGGTAGCCGTACAGATGCTGATCGGTCGGAAAAAATTTTGGTTGCCCCATTTCATTCTCGACCGCTCAGTTGAGCATAACAAACTGCAGAAAGCGCTCGACTGGCTCAACAAGCCAGCGCGGGGCATAGACCGCGTTCTTAAACCACGATTAACGTTCCTAGTACATAGAGGGGGCAGCTATGGCATTGCCGTGCTGTGTGTCATCGTCGGCCTGTGTATGCCGATCATGGAACTGGTGCCCTTTTCTTCCTCGGCTGCCGGGCTGGCGTTGCTGGCGCTAGGGCTTTCACTGGTGGCCCACGACGGGTTACTCGCCCTATTGGCGTTTGTTATCTTCGGCGCCACATTCACGCTTATCGCTGTCAACCTACTGTGATTGATCCCGACAGCAGCACTATGAGATAACGCGACACAAGAGGCTCCTTAATGACGCATTAGCTGGGGGCTTGACCGTCCTGTGGTTGCGATTGGCTACCATCGCGGAGGCGCTCGATGGAGGCGTTTCCCTGCTTCGCCAAGGTCGCCAGGCGGTCGATTTGCTCATCCAGCCGCGGTAAGGCCTCCTGCCGATAGCTTGAGAGATCATCGATCGCGCCCATCACCTCGCTGAAAGCTTCCTCAAGCACTTGCATATCAAGCATCGCTGAGGAGGCGCGCTTTTGGATATCTACCCCTTGCTGACGCAGCGCCTTGGCGGTCCCGCCAATCATCTGCGACGTGGTAGTGTTAAGGGCTTCGATGCGGTCCAGCACCAGGCGTTGATTAGCCATCGCCATGGCAACGGTCACCGCCACGGTAAGGGCTGAAACAGTGACGTTAATGGCCCTGTCTACACCGCGCATCAATTCCCGGTTATTGCGGATGATGACCTCTAGCGCCAGCACGCCCTGCTGACTCACTGCCAGTTGCTGTTGGAGGTCGACAATACGCTGGCGCAGGGGAAAGAGCAGTTCCTCCTCAAGGAAGTGACGCCGCGGATCATCGGCATCGCGAGCGGCAATCTCGTCCTGCAGGCGGCTATCAATCAAACGGCCCAGCGCAATTTGCCGATTCAGCTCAGCAAGGATTTTATTTAAAGCCTGCTGGTCATCGCTCAGGGTAACGTTGTCACGATGTAGCATATCGCGACCGCCTTTTAACTCATCAATAATCGCGTCTAGCGCCTGCTGAGCATTTTCGAACTTCTGAAAGTAGCGCTGCAGGCGGCTGTCGACGCCGGGAATGAGCGCCATAATGCGATCCAGCGCGCTCGGCGCTAGGCGATGGCGAGCGGGATCAAGGCCCTCCATGCGCCCGCGAAGATCAACCAGCGCCTTGGCTACCGGCCCACCTTCATCGCCCTGATGAGCTAACTGACGAAGCGGTGTTTGCAACATGGCACTACGATGCGCGGCCTGCTGCTGCAACTCAAGCCCCATCTCGTCTACGGCCCGGCGCTGGCGAGCGATGGATTCCTCGTCATTCTCGGCGAGGATATCTTCGACAAAGCGGCCGGCCATCGCCTCAAGCTCAGGGTCAATGGCACGCTCATCGGGGTCGACCGATTCTTCCTGGTTAGCCCCCAGCTGACTGGCAATCTCGTCCACCGGCGGCAGGGAGAGGCGACGTTTGTCATCGGGTTGCTGAGCCATAAACATCTCCTGAGCTATTGAAAGAAGCCGTTGTGAAAACCGCATGACACCATTGGCACTGAACCATTAACACAGAACTTTCGGCACAGCAGCATCGTCCGCTGGATTAATCTTTGCGCGTATAACGATCCGCGCCTTCGACGAAGCGGCGTAAATCCTCCAGTGCCTTCTCGGTGGTAACCGAGGCCTGTGGGCGCGCTGTTTCGATGCGCGCCATGGAAACAGCGGTGTCGTCGAGCACGGTCAGGGCCGATTCGATACGGGCAGAAAGCTTATTCAACCGGTGCTCGGTTTCCACCAGCAGATCCAGGCGCCGCACCAGGGCAGCGCGCTCCTCCTCGCCCAACTGTTTGCCCTCTTGGGTCAGGCGACTACGCACGTAATTACCGTCTACGCTAACCACCCCTCGCGCCTGGGACGCCATAGATGTCAGCGTATCCACCGCGCCGAGACAAACCTGGGTGACCAGGCCACGCGAGCGCTCGAAAGCCAACTCGCCTGTGTGGAATCGGCCGCTCAGCACGTCCATCACATGCCGATAGCGGCTATAGAGGCGATCCGCCTGAATGGCGAGATCGGGGCGATGCACGTCGAGCAGGCTCTGCTTGGCCCGGCACATGGCGAGTACAAGATCATCGGCCCCCTCTGGCGGCCGACCAGGGTCGAGTACCGACACGCCAGCCTCATAGGCCTTGCGCTCCTCTTGGGCACGGCGCTTACGTACCGCGGCCACTCGTTGAGCTTCCTGGCGGCGCTCGCGGCGTCGGGCCAGCCAGCCGCGCAGTGTTCGCTCGACTGGCAGCGCCACAGGAATAGCGACAATACCCGCCAGCCAGCCAAAAAGGCTGGGGCTGAAACCGCCCCATAGAGAGGTCAGCCACATCAGCATGCTGATAAAAGGAACCAGCAAACAATAGCGGAAGATGACCTGCAGACGGCTGGGAGCCAGCACCGGAAGCGCCAGACCAGGGTTGAAAAGGCCGACCAATAGCCAGGGCAGGCAGGTCATAAACAGGCCATAGGAAAATCCCTGCAGGAATCCCAACATTGATACGGCTATCCTTCATTCATGAAACGCAAACACCAAGTGTAGAGTAACTGAGATGGCCCGCTCAGCACCAGTTGGGCACACGCTAGTGACTTTCTGAAGCCGGCCGATATCACTTCTCTTGAGTGCTTTGATCAGCGCGGATGAAGCATGCTGCCAAACACCTTCTATACCGAACAGCAGCCTATGGAGAAGAGGTACTCTACTTCGCCCAGCTTGGCGTAATCGACCGACAACTCCTACGTTGTTTTAAGGACGGTTGTAAAACCGGTTATAAAAACTGGCTGTAAAGACTCAGGGAGACGTAACGATGGATGCACTTGCGCGAAAGCTGGGCCTCAAGACGGATCCCACTATTTTTTTCACATCGGCTGGGATCATGATTCTTTTCCTTGTGGCGCTGTTGATTGCGCCAGGCCCTATAGGGGAAGCCTTCGGCGCGGGGCGGCAATGGATCGTTACTAACCTTGGCTGGTTTTTTATTTTCGGGGTCACAAGCTGGGTGGCGTTTTTGCTGTGGGTGGCGATCAGCCGTTTCGGGGCGATCCGCTTAGGTGGCAATGATGCGAAACCGGCGTATACCAACGCCTCCTGGTTTGCCATGCTGTTCGCTGGCGGTATCGGCACGGTGCTGATGTTCTGGGGCGTAGCCGAGCCGATATCTCACTTCGCAACGCCGCCACGGCCGGGTGTCGAGCCCTTCTCTGTGGCCGCCGCCGACGATGCCATGAGCTTTTCGATCTACCACTTGGGCCTGCATACCTGGGCCATTTTCGCCATGCCAGGGCTGGCGTTCGCGTACTTCATCTATCGTTACAACCTGCCGATGCGTTTCAGTTCGGTCTTCTTTCCACTGTTGGGCGAGCGCATTTACGGCCCTATCGGCAAAACCCTGGATATCTTTGCCGTGCTCGGCACGTTGTTTGGCGTGGCGGTGTCTGTCGGCCTGGGCACCCAGCAGATCAATGCGGGGCTAACGGAACTGTTTGGTGTTCCAGATGCGGTGCTGCCCAAGGTAGTGATCATCGCCGTCCTGACCACCGTCGCCGTGGGGTCGATTATCGCGGGTCTGGATTCAGGGGTGAAGCGGCTCTCTAATATCAATATCGGGATGGCCGTTGGCCTGCTGCTGTTTGTGCTGTTTACCGGCTCAACCGTTTTCCTGTTACGTGCCGTTGTCGAAACCTTTGGCCTCTATATAACGAATCTACTGCCCATGGCGTTTTGGAATGACACGCTGGCACGCTACTCCAGCGAAGGCGGCGCCTGGGGGTGGCAAGGCAGTTGGACGGTGTTCTACTGGGCCTGGACCGTCACTTGGTCGCCTTTCATCGGCATATTCGTAGCGCGGATTTCCCGCGGTCGGACTATCCGCGAGTTCGTGCTCGGCGTGCTGTTCGCCCCTTCCATCTTTACGCTGATCTGGTTTGCGATCTTCGGCTGGTCGGCAATGGAGATAGACGGAATTGGCCCCGAGGCAAGGGCAGCCCTGGGTGATCAAGCAGGTACTTTATCCGCCGCCGTGGCCGAAAGCATCCCACTCGCCATGTTCGCGTTTTTTGATAACTTCCCCGCCGCGACCTTAATTCAAGGCTTGGCGGTGGTGATCGTCGCCATCTTCTTCGCCACCTCATCAGACTCCGCTTCCCTGGTCGTCGATATGCTGTGTACCGGCAGCGCAGACCCCGGCCCATGGCATCAGCGAGTTTTCTGGGGCGTATCCGAGGGCATGCTGGCCGCTATGCTTATCGTGCTAGCAGGCGATGCCGGGCTGACCGCCCTGCAGGAGGTCATCACCGTGGTCGGCCTGCCGATGTTTATTCTGGTGTTTATCATGATGTTCGCACTGTACCGAGGCCTTTCCCATGAGGATCTCAGCGAAATTAAGGTAGGCACCCCGCCCAAGCAGGAGGAATTAAAGCCAGAAGATTAGTCGATATAAAATAGGGGCTGTGAGCCTAGCATTCGATGCTGCCTGCTGCCGTACCGCATGGGCCGGAGCAACGGCTAGAAGACCCCATTAAACTGCTCTCGATAATTCTTTTAATTCTTTACGACAATGAAGGGGAATGTCGCTTTGCTCATATATAAATGTCTGGATAAACATGACCAAATAAATAAACAGCCTTATTGACAGACGTGACTATACTGTGATCTGAGACTGGAGAAATATCCTAATGCAGCCACTGCGAGGCATGCGGCTAATCCCCAGCCACATTGTCTTCCTCACTACCCCGTTCGGCGGTGTCTTCTGCGCACCGCAGAGCCCACTTAACGGTGGTCGTCATGAGCCAGCTTACGTCAACCGCAATCAAGGAGTTCAAGACTGGTTTCGCAGGAAGTGTCCTCCTTCCTGATAACCCCCAATACGACGAAGTGCGCCAGATATGGAATGCCATGATTGATCGCAGGCCTTCCATGGTGGCTCGCTGCACGTCACCTGCCGATGTAGTCCACGCCCTGAACTTCGTACACCAACACAACGCGCCTTTCTCCATTCGTGGTGGTGGGCACAACATTGCTGGCAATGCGGTCTGCGATGAAGGCGTGATGATCGACCTCTCACCGATGAAGAAAGTAGATATCGATCAACAATATCAACAAGGCCATGTTGAGCCTGGGTGTACCCTCGCTGAATTCGACACCGCTGCCCAAGCATACGGGCTCGCCACACCGCTGGGCATCAACTCCACCACCGGGGTTGCCGGCCTGACCCTTGGGGGCGGCTTCGGTTGGCTCAGCCGAAAATACGGCCTAACCGTCGACAACCTACTCGGCGTGGACATCGTCACGGCAGACGGCCAACAGCTGCACGCCAGCGAATCGGAAAATGCCGACCTTTTCTGGGGGCTGCGTGGCGGGGGCGGGAACTTTGGTATCGTGACCCGCTTCACGTTTCAGCTGCATCCCGTAGGCCCGAACGTGCTGTGCGGTCTTATCGTCTTCCCCTTTGAACAGGCGAAATCAGTCATCACCCAGTTCGCCCGCTTTACCGAAACCATGCCCGACGAACTCAACGTGTGGATGGTCACTCGCAAGGCACCTCCCTTGCCCTTCCTGCCCGAGGAAGTGCATGGCAAAGAGATCGTGGCATTCGCCCTGTGCTACGCAGGCGACCCCGTTGAAGGCGAGAAACTTATCGAGCCGCTGAGAGGGTTCGGCACCGCCTACGGCGAGCATATCGGTGTGCAACCGTACACAGACTGGCAGCAGGCTTTTGATCCCCTGTTGACGCCAGGCGCCCGGAACTATTGGAAATCCCATAACTTCTTGACGCTTGATGAAGGGGTGATCGATACCATCATCGACTATGCCAGCGCACTACCCTCTTCGCAGTGCGAGATATTCATCGCCACGCTAGGCGGTCAGGCGAGCCGTATAGCCCCGGAAGCAATGGCCTATTCGAGCCGGGATGCCCAGTACGTACTGAACGTACATGCGCGCTGGGAGACCGCGGCGGATGACGCCCGTTGCATTACCTGGGCGCGGGACTTCTTTGCTCGCTCACAGCCCTTTGCCAGTGGCGGCGCCTACGTCAACTTCCTGACCGAGGACGAGACCGACCGCATTGCCTTCGCCTATGGCGCAAGCTATGAGCGACTGGTGGCAATTAAGGAGCAGTACGACCCGGAAAACCTCTTCCGTATCAACCAGAACATCAGACCCGCCTGAGCGCTGCTTCCCGAACAAGGCCCTGAGCGGGATCTAACGACCCGCTCTGAGGAACACCGCCGTGCTCACCACGATTGCCGTCATTCAAAAACCGCCGTTGCTGCTCCAACGAGACACGCGACCATAGTAAAGATGGTCGAATTTATCGACTAGGCGGGAGCCACCTTGCTGTTTTTTTTCAGGGGTTTACATTCCCGTCTACCCGGTCTGAATCTGTCGACTCAAACGGGGCGGTGACATGGCCTTTTCCATCAAACTCCGAGCGTGAGAGAACGATCGCTGCGTTGAGATGTGTCCTGCCAAAAAGCGCCATACGTCTCCTAGTAATGGTCTATATAGGACTAAGGACAGCCCTGCATAGGGAGCTCATTTTATTGAGCGATCAGGAAGAATCGTGCCGCCTAACGTTATTTCCCGAAGGAGGCCGATTATTATAGAGCTGAGTACACACAGATTTTTCGTTGATGCCCACCTAATTTATAGATATATCATGAGCAACAACTTTGCTTTCGGTGGCGTCAGCACCTCCCCTATCTTCCGTTGCTGGTTTTAATAGCTCACCTCGACCTCCTAGATGCTTAAGCGAGCGCTGCAAAAGACCGAGCCGCCTTCTCAAAGCAAGGCAGGCAACTGCTGAGCTCACTTGCTGTGCGACAAGGTATTGACTGAGATATTCCAGGAGTAAGACGCACTATTCTAAAAGCGAAAGGCATACATAGACCTGACAGTCACAGAGCTGAGCCATTAGCGTTGGCAGCCATGCTGATGAGTTAGTTCTTAATTGCTGGCCAGGATTGTGTTTAAAAAGTTTAGGAAGCTTTAAACAGAGCTAATTATTGAACAGAACTTTAAAAAGTACTTAACGGTGAGAAGCAGCAGCTCTACTCTTATAAAGCTTTACTATCACAATCATCTGTATAGACTATTAAAAGTAGAGTTATCTCTCGAAAAAACGCTCGGAAACATAAAATTAGCAGGATTAGGCAATCTTCAGCGAGGAATACGCCTACTGCTCCTGGCCATCCCTCTCTATCATTTCTCTCACGGTCGTAACGGCCAAAACATGCCGCCACCTGGCGCCCACCGCGATATATACCAGCCATATACTGGCTCTAAGCGGACGGGCATAAAGACTTCATTTTCCAGGTTATGCGGATATGTCATTCAATGAGAGGAATCAATTCCATGAAATACGCCACTATTATTATGCAGACAATTACCGCTAGCGCTTTAATTTTGGGTATGGCAGCTCAGGCCACCGCCGCAGAGCCAACCCAAGCAGGCTTCGACACTAGCGCCCCTACTCATGGCGGCACGCGTGAAGGCAGCCCTCAGTACCGTGTTGAAGCAGAAGATGGTCAAGCCATTGAGTACCAAGAAAACCAGTCTTACCGCACTACGCTCGAGGCTGGCAGCCCTGCACTGGGCGGCACACGTGAAAGAATGCATCGTGACCTTGTTGAGATCGAGAACAATCAGACCATGCCCCAACAGATTGCTCATTCCGATCATGCTGACAACCTGGTACGCGGCACACGTGGCTAAACCCAGCGTCAACATATCGCGCCAATATAGTCACTAAAGCGGCGAAGACAACACGGGCCACCCAATTGGGTGGCCCGTTCTTGTATATAAGCAACTATAGATAAAAATGCAGCCTAAGCGGGTATGCTTATACGTGTTTCACCCCGCAACTTGATCATATCGGTCCGTGGCGGTGCGCCAAACATGCGGCTGTATTCGCGGCTGAATTGCGACGGGCTTTCGTAACCAACTCGATAACTGGCCGTAGAGGCCTCAAGACCCTCTTTGAGCATCAACAAGCGTGCTTCGTGCAGCCTCAGCTTCTTCTGGAATTGCAATGGCGACATGCAGGTGACCTGCTTGAAGCTGTGGTACAGCGCAGATTCACTCATATTCACATCTTCGGCCAATTGCCTCACCCGCAGTGGCTCGGCGAAGCGATCCCTGAGTACTGAAATCACCTGGAAAATACGGTTTGACTGGCTGTCGGTGGAAGCGAACTCACGCATGCGTGGGCCCATCTCGCCAACCAATGCTCGGTAAACGATCTCGCGCTGAATCAGCGGCGCAAGTACACGGGCGTCAGTGGGGGTGTCAAGCAATCGAACTAGCCGGGTCATTGCATCCAGAATCCCTAGGTCGACCGGAGCAACACTCATGCCACAGGCTGAATAAGGGGAGTCACTGGATTCGCCGACGTGAGTGGTATCGCCCAACTGCAGCACCAGTTCGGCAACTTCGGCAGGATCGATATTGACCTTTACAGCTAGAAAGGGGTTCTCCGGCGAAGCATCTATCACCAACTTGTTCACCGGAAGATCGACGCTGGAAACCATATAGCTGAGAGCGCCGTAGACTATCTCCCGATCCCCCAGCTGTACAGTCTCGCGTCCCTGGGCAATGACACAGAGCGACGGCTCGTATACTGATGACATACAACTGGTAGGCGCATCCGCTCGAAACAGGTTTAAGCCGGGAATATCTGTTTCATGCAGGCCTTCTTCACTCACTCTGGATAAGACGAGATCGGCAAGTTGCCTGCACATGGGAGCAGCAGTTAACTGCGCAGGGACTGACAAATAATTAGGATAGGCAATATTACTCATGACTGACCTCTCAATACGTGGAGGCAGTATACAGGATTAGGTAAATCATAGCCCGCTAACGAAAATGTCAAAAAGCAGATAATGCCGCTGGCAAAATCACTCAAACCTATGTCTTGCAGGCCTATGCTGGCGCCACTGGTTAATTTTAAGCATTCATATTTGATATTGATTGGTTGCCGTTTATTTTAATAAAAAGAGGATTAGGCAATTATTTCGTAGTAATGTGCAAATCGTTGTTGCCCCACCAATCGAGCCGACACCCAACGACCTCGCTGGACGCTAAATTCATATCGGACACGCTATCGGTGTTATAACTCGCTACGCCTTGCCATACGGCCCTCAACGCAACGATTAGGCCGTATCGGTTGCTTCTGTGCCAGGCTCAACGGGCTCGCCATCTTCGTCCAGCAATTGGTGGTCATAGGCGGCCTGAAGGCCGGTATCTTCTACCGGTAGCGACTGCGGCTCTTCCTCCTCGGCCCAGTAGTCAATGTGGCCTGGATAGAGTGGCGATAAAAACGCCACCAGGATGCCGATCACGGCGAAGATCGCAAAGGCGTCCGCATAGCCCAACCCATCGACCAGCACACCGACCACCGGAGAACCCACTGCCTGCCCAAGCGCACAGGCCATAAAGGGCAGCACCGGCCCCATCGACAGCCGCCCTGGCAGTAACCGGATGCCTGTCATCAAGTACAGTCCCGTTAAGCTCATGTAGGCAAGCCCGAAGACCATCGCGGAAAACATCGTCAGCGCTAGCTGGCTTGGGCTAGCGGCCAGTAACACTAGGCTTGAAGAGAGCATCATCAACATCAATGCCTGAGTGATGGGTGGGTTATTGCGGTCGGCGAGATCACTCACTACGGCACCACCGAGCCCGGCGATACCGACCGCAAACCATAGCCAGCCGGTGTGGCCAGGAGGCAGCGCGCCAAGGGTAACCACCAGGTCAGGCGCAAAAAGCCAGTAAGGAGAAGAAACAAACCCCATGGCGAAGGCGAACAATGAGAGCCGGGTGAGCCGCGACCACTGCAACCGGGTGATTGGCGGCGGCGGTGCCGCGTTGGCTGGCGTTACTCTTGATACCGACGGGATAAAGTACCATGCGGCTACCACTCCCATGCCGGTCAGAACGGCAAAGAGTGCATAAGTCAGGCGCCATGCATCAGACAAGAACACGACCGTCGGTACCGCCACGATAATCCCGACGCTGGTACCTGCGTTCATGATCGAGCTGACTCGCCCGTGCATCGTCCGGCTCACCAGTGCCTGCATAGCGGCGGTCAGCGCGGGCATCATCAAACCGGTGCAGATCCCGCAGATAAACACCCCCACCCCGAGCGAGAGTGCGTCTGAGGCCTGACTGATCAGCCCCAGGCCAGCAACCCCGAAACCACCCGAGAGCACTGCCAGGTTACGCGCCCCTAGACGATGCGCGGCAAGCGGCGCGACCAGTGTAGCGAGCACGAAACTGATAAACGGCAGCGCCCCGATGACCCCGATAAGGTAGGGTGTGAGCGCCAGCTCGGCGCTGATGGAAGGCACAAACAGGCCAAATGCAAAGCGCGCCAGCCCATAACTAATGGCGACCAAGGCGGCACCGAAGATGGCAAATCCCATGTTCGACAAGGTTTTCATACTGATACCTCCACGGCCGCGCGCTGCATGAATAGAAGTCCGCCTAGCTCATTGTCATAGCAACCGCCGTGATGAGCAATGCGGATGGGCGGTCATTTACTGAAGTCGTTTTCGAGATAATGGCTATCGCTCCCCTTCACCATTGCTCTATAGTCGAGGAACGCTAACCGGATTACCCCAGTCTATGGCCGTTGACCTGCAAGCGCTTTGCCCCAAATTGATTCACTTGATGCTGGACACTGTCTTCGTGGTGGATAAAGACAACCAGATCATCTTTGTGAGTGATGCCTGTGAGTCACTGCTCGGATACCTTCCGCACGAGTTGATCGGCACCCTGATCACCCACTACATGCACCCCGACGATTTAGCGGCCACGCGGGACTCCATTGTGCGAGTGATGGACGGCAAGCCCCACGTCGATTTCCGCAACCGCTATGTCCGTAAAGATAGCGCTATCGTCCACATCCTGTGGTCTGCCCGCTGGTACGAGGAAGAAGGTGTGCGAGTCGGTGTCGCGCGAAACGTCACGGCGCTTATGCAGGCCGAAGAGGAGTTGCGTTACCTCGCCCATCATGACCCGCTGACTAAACTAACCAACCGAGCGCTCTTCTATGACCGCCTTGCCTTGGGCCTGAGTACGGCCCACCGCTACCAGAGCAACCTGGCATTGCTGTTTCTGGATATTAATGACTTCAAAGTCATCAATGATGTTTATGGACATGCGGTAGGTGACCGTGTGCTCTGCACAGTTGCCAGACGGTTGGAAGGCTGTGTGCGCGAGACGGATACCGTGGCCCGCATGGGCGGTGATGAGTTCACGGTGCTGTTAACGGACATCAAGTCGCCGCACGCTGTCACAGAAAAGGTCGAGCAGATCCTCACCGTTATGAACGCGCCGCTAGGCGCTGAATTCGGCGACGTCAGAATGCCATCCTGCAGCATCGGCGTAGCCTGTTATCCTGCCGACGGCGAAGACGCCGACACCCTGCTGAGCCATGCAGATAGCCATATGTATCAGGTGAAAAGGCGCGGGCGCTAATGGGCGAGGAGCGGGTGGAGTTCTTGCATAACTGACTTTCACCCAGCCTCGTCCCAGAGCGGGCACCCGCAGAAATCATAGGCTTTACGGGTTCTTTTAGCGCGTTGGGGGATTGATTCATCCTACTCGCCGCAATGCCTAATTATCATTAACCACCGTATGGCAATTAAATTCACGCTGCCAACGAGTAATAAAAGCATCGCGGCGCTGAGGGTCGACGAAGGCAAGCACCGACGCGTTAAGCGCGGTAGGTTCTTTTGTGCCCATGCTAACCTTAGGCATTCCCGGTTCCGGTACGACAGCGGTACTGGTGCCCGCTATTGCTATCCTGGCATTCGTCGGCGTTTATCAGTTGCACTCTGATCTATTTGCTATTTACTTGATGCTGGTCATCGGCGTGTTTGGGTATTTACTGCGTAAGCTGGGCTTCTCTCTGGCGCCAGTGATTCTCGGCTACGTACTGGGTGGGTTGATGGAGCAGAACCTTCGTCGAGCACTCTCTATCAGCGGCGGCGACGTCGGGATCCTATGGCAATCGGGTATCTCACTTGGGCTGTGGGTTGCGGCGGTATTACTATTGGTGCTTCCCTGGTTGGTACCGAAGCTATTGGCTGCCCGCAAGCTAAGCGCTGGTTAACGGCGCTTCTTGTCCAACAATGAATAAATAGCTAGCCCTGGCCCGTGATAACGATCGCCAGGGCTTTTATTTGCCAACCTGTGATGTTGAAAACGATGCGAGCAATACACTTGGCCCCCTTAGGCCGTTTCTTACCAACATTGGCACTCGGGCTTATCGGGGGCGGGTTGGCTTATTGGCTACAATTGCCGCTTCCCTGGCTATTAGGGGCTATGATCGCGACTACAGCGGCCTCCCTGGCAGGCGTACCGATGAGGTCGCCGGGCAAGGGCCGCCAGGGCGTGCTGGTCGTCATTGGGGTCATGCTCGGTTCAGCGTTCACCGCCGACATGACTGGAGATGCAACACGGTGGGGGATCAGCTTGGCGATTATGCTGATCGCCACGGCGGTGATGATGACTTTCTCGGTGTGGTTTTCCCGCCGCGTGGCGGGGCACTCCTGGGAAACTGCGCTTTACGCCGGCGTGCCTGGCGGGGTTTCCACCGTCACCGGGATGGCGCTCTCTTCAGGGGCTGATTTGCGGATCATTGGCATTACCCACGCTGTGCGTATATTGGTTCTGCTGGTGGCTATCCCGCCTGTTTTGCAGTTTATCGGCCATGTTGACATTAGCAGCACGACGCCAGCCTTATCGCAGTGGCTATGGATGCCCTCCTCCACTGATATCGCGTGGCTGCTGGCGGCTGGCATTGTCGGCATGTGGCTGGGTAAGCGCCTTCGCCTACCTAGCCCGCTGCTATTTGGCCCGGCCCTTGTCTCAGCGGCGCTGCACTTCTCGGGCCTCACGCATGCTGCCGTACCGCCTGTGATTATTGCGCTCGCACAGGTGGTCATCGGTATTTCCGTTGGCGTGCGCTTTGCGGGCGCCCCGATTGCCGAGGTGGGGATGGCCATGCTGATGGCGGTCATTCAGGCGCTAGTACTGTTGCTGCTGGCAATTTTCGCCGCCTGGGTGGGGCATTTACTCACCGGTTACTCTGCCGCGGCGGCGCTGCTTGCCTACATGCCAGGCGGAGCCCCAGAGCTAAGCCTGGTAGCGCTAAGTTTGGGCATCGACCCCGCCTTCGTTACCACTCACCACTTACTACGCATCACGCTGCTGGTGTTGCTGCTGCCTTTATTGCTACGGCGAATGGTTTCAAACGCTTAGCTATCATTTTGTGATTTAGTGAATCAAGACACAGAGCCTAAATAGTCTGAGAAAAAACTGGCAAGGTTAAGTGCTATTCCATGACTCCAGCGAAGGTATGCCTCCTCATACCTTCGCCAAATAACTAGCGGTAAAGCCCGAACAGTGACCCTTGGACGCTGAATCGGACTGCTACTGACTGCTACTAAGAAGAGACTGAGGTCGGTTGAGCAAGCGGTCGTATTCTTCCTTGCCCACCGCATAGCACTCGCAGACTCGTTCCTCTAACTCCTGACGATCAAGAATCTTGATATGGCCACGGTGGTAGGAAATCAGCCCAGCTCTCTGGAGCTTACTCGCCGACCCGGTGACTCCCTCGCGACGCACCCCCAGCATATTGGCCATTAACTCTTGGGTCATGATCAATTCGTTGTTCGGCAGACGGTCAACGCTAAGCAGTAGCAAGCGACATAGCTGCTGATCGAGGTTGTGATGGCGGTTGCATACCGCTGTTTGCGCCATCTGTGTCAATAAGGCTTGGGTATAACGCAGGAGCAGTCGCTGCATCGCGCCAGCGCGGAAGAATTCCTTTTTGAGCAGATGGCCCTTGAGACGTAATGCCTGCCCGCCACTCTGCACAATCGCTCGGTTGGTTGTGCTCTCACCGCCCATGAACAGCGAGACGCCCAACACCCCTTCATAGCCCACCACGGCAATTTCTGTCGAGGAGCCATCCTCAATCACACCGAGCAGCGAGACGATGGAGTCTAACGGAAAGTAGGCATAGTCCATTTGCTGTCCGGATTCACACAGCGATTGCCCCAGTGACAATGTCACCTCCTCTAAATGAGGCAACAGTTGATTCAGTTCTTCTTCCGGCAATAAGCCAAGCAAAGCATTTTGCTGGCCATCACAAAGTACTGGCATTGATATCTCCCTATAATGTCAGTAGCGCAGTTTGATCATCATCGCTTCTGTAAGGCTTCCCTTTCCTAAAGATAGGACACTATCAGGTGTCAACGACGATCACAGAGTGTCAGTTCGATTGCTGATTATACCTCGACCATGAAAGCCCCTATATTAGTGGCCTCGCGCTCAAGAGCCGGGCCGCTTCTGGCGACCCGGCGAACACGTAGTGTCATTCCAGTTCAGCCTCGAGGGCGGCAAAAGCGGCCTCATCAGTGAGCAGTTGGCGCAGCGTTTCGACGGCAAGTCGGCCCTCGCTATCGATTAGGTTATCGAGCCATAGTAACGCCTGCTCTTGATTGGGATTCTCGTAGCCACGAGCCAAGAGATAGGCTCTGGCCAAAGCGAGGCGAGCGCTGTGGTGACCTTGGCTGGCTGCCTGATAGAGGTAGCGCGCACCACGCTTGGGATCCTTCTCGATGTTACTCCCTCTCAGGTATTCACGGCCGAGGGAGGCCTGAGCACCAGGGTGGCCCCGCTTGGCTGCATCTCGGAGTAGCTCGTAACCTCGCTGTACATCTTGGCCAATAGCGCCTTCGCCACGCATAAAGGCGACGCCTAGTTCGGCACGCGCATAGACGGCGCCAGCATCACTAGACTGCTGATACCAGCGCTCGGCCAGCTCGGCATCTTTTCCGACCCCTTTACCGTGCTGATAGGCATCGCCCAGCACGTAGGCGGCAAGTGGGTCGCCTGATTCGGCCGCAGCGTTTAGCAGTTCAAGACCTCGCTCCACATCTTGTTCGGCATGCCTGCCGGTCAAGTAGGCTTCGCCCAAGTCGTTGCGGGCACCAGCATGCCCCCTAGACACGGCGGTCTTCAGGTAATCAATGCCGCGCTCACTTTCGCCCTGATCAAGGTACATGCGGCCAAGGCTTGCCCCGGCACCGGCATGTCCTGCCTGGTATGCCTGCTCCAGCCAGTTCTCGGCCTGCTTCTGGTCACGCTCAACACCCTCACCGTCGAGATAGGCTTGACCAAGATCGGCCATGGCACCCGGATGCCCATTTTTTGCTGCGGCGATGAGCGCATCAATATTGCCTTCAGCACCCAGGTCGCGCTGCACGTAGGCGAGCGCATCGGCGGCAGACGCGTGTCCTGCGTCCTGCGCACGGGTCAGCCACTGCCTGGCCTTATAGAGGTCACGCTTGACACCGTTGCCTTCTCGATAGGCACGACCCAACACAACCATGGCATAGCCATCACCTTGCTCGGCGGCTTGGGTTATCAGTCGAATGCCCTCTGAAGGATTGCCCTCAAGCGAGCCTTCCAGATAGGCCTCGCCAAGGGTGGTCATGGCGGTAGTGCTTCCGGTCTGGGCTGCTTGTGTCAGCAACTCTTTGCCGCGACTAGGCTTTAAGGGCAAGACATCGCCTTTCAGATAGGCCTCACCCAGGAGGCGCATCGCGCCGGTCTGGTTTTGATCGGCGGCATTTTTCAGCAGCTCCTCGGCACGTTGGGGGTCTTGCGTCACGCCACGGCCCTCTAGATAGGCGGCGCCGAGTTGCTGGGTCGCCCATGGGTGGCCAAGCTCATGGCCGCGTTCCAGATAGTCGGCGGCAATGGTAGGTTGACTTTCGACCTTCTCGTCGCCCATGAGCAGCGAGCCAAGCTGCGCAAGAGCCAGAGGATTGTTGCTCTCTGCCGCTTGTTCGAGCAGGCTAATGCCACGGGGTAGGTCGTCGAGGCCTGCCTGGCCTTCGACAAGGGCGCGGCCGAGAATGACCCGGGCATCGTCTGAACCCGCCTGGATGGCCTCGTTCAGCCACCGTTCAGCGCGGCTTGGGTCCTCCGGTTGACCATCGTGCTCAGGCGTCAGCAATGCTTGGCCGAGATAGATCATCGACTCGACTTGTCCCTGGCGGGCGGCATCTTCCAGCAGAGAGATACCTAGCCGGTACTCGCCGACGTTGACCAACTCATTCCCAGCGCGGGCTTGGGCGTCTAGGTCGCCCACTTGGGCGGCTTGGTGCAGCCACTGGATGTGCCGATCGGGCTGGTCACTGAGCAGTCCGTTAGGGGAATAGAGCGATGCTAACTGAAGCATGGCGCCGACATCGCCCTGTTCTGCGTTGGCCTCAAGTTGCTTGGCGTAACGCTGAGCATAGGCCATCGATTGTGCGGCATCCTCCTCCAGCCAACCGCCAGGTGCGTGCGCTTCGGCTAGGGCCTGCAGAGCTTGCCCTTTGTCTTGGGCGGCAGCTTGCTCGTAAAGCTGACGAGCAAGCTCGGCGTCCGCCTCTACGCCTTCGCCGCCTTCAGACAGCAGGTTGGCAAGCTCGACTTCTGCTGTTCGGTCGAGATTGGCCTCTTTGGCCTGCCAAAATAGGTGATAGGCGAGCACGTCGTTACGTTTTACGCCGCGACCCTCTCGATAGAGTCGGGCGAGGTTGAGCGAGGCATGGCCGCGTGTCGAGGAAGGCTCATTGATAGCCTTGCCATACAGTCGTGCTGCTTCGGTGAGGTCTTTTTCGACGCCGTGCCCCTGCTCATAGAGCTTGGCCATCTCATAAAAGGCAGGCGGCACATAGCGGTCCATTAAGGGGTGCAGGTACGTGATGGCTTCTTTATAACGGCCCTCGTCGATGCGCTCCTGGGCGAGATTGATAGTGTCCCAGTCTGACCCATCCGTATCGGCCTCCGGACCGTTGGCGAACCAACCTGCGTATTGCGTGGGAACGGGGCCTGCATGTTCTCCGACAGGCGGTTCTTCAGCGGTGATTGCGCAGCCAGCGAGCCATGCTGACAAGGTTAACGCTGCGGTCAGCCGCAGCGTAGGTGTGTATAGCGTCCTGATCGTTGTCTTCTTCATATGCTCCCCACTCTCCTTATATGGCGCGGTGACTGTTCAGTTGCTCAAGCCCCGGAAGGCTTCGGTCTCCTGACGCTGTTCGTCCATGTAGATGTGCTCCTGGGCGTCGGGGGCCATGAAGTAAAGAGTGACATGGCCTCCCGCGCTGCGACTGTAGGTTGGTCGTGCCCGGGTAATGAGGCTGGCCATTCTTTGATGGTCGAAGTGCGAAAGGTAAATCTCCATCCATGTGAAGTACTGTGGGTCACGCAGGAAACCGGTGTACTGTTCCCGTGGAGCGTAATCGCCCAACGCTGCGGGGTCGTCAAGGATCCGGAACAGGTAGTCGACGCCTTCATGGATGTTGCTGTTCTCGTATTCCAGATTGAAGATGTCATAGCCTTGGCGATGGATGACCTGCATATTGGTGATGAGGTAATTGAGTGCGTAGTTTTGGTAGTGAGTGGCGCGTCGTCCGCGACTCATCTCGTGGGGCAGAGCGCCTTCCTCGGTCATGTCGTGTAGGGCCGAGTAAATAGCACTAACACCAAAACGAAACAGGTCGTCGTCTTCAACAAGCACGCCAATCATGGTGGCGTAAAGCGCGCGACGATATAAATGGTTATTACAACAGCTATCCTGCGGAAAACCAGGGACTGCCGAGTGCTGCAAAGCCAAGCCTTGCAGCCACTGTTCAATGTCGGCCCGCTCTTCCTCAAGGCCGTCAATGAAAGGGCGCACGATAGAGTAGGCCATGGCCGCCGCGAACAACATCGACTCGGAAGCGAACCAGGCTTGCGGTTGCGACGTATCATAGACAAAGTCGGTCAGGGCCTCGGCCTCGGCCCAGCGATACAAGTAATGCACAAGGCATTCGGCATAGTAAATGTCGCCACTCGCCACGAAAGAACCAGCCAGGTTCGATACGCTATCCTCGAAATCGAATAATGGCCCGGTAGCCAACTCCCATTCCGTGCGATTGGGGTAGAAACCGGGTATCGCCCCCCGCGTCGTGATGGGCTTTGAGTTAGTCTCCTGGCGGCAACTGGGGCCCATTGAGAGCTTGTCGCTTACCTGTAGCAAGATAGTGCTATCGGTTTGCTCAAGCAGCGCCAGGCGCGCGTTTACGTCAAAGTAGCTGGCGTTCGTATCGGTGACACGATATTTGGAAAGGTCAATCTTTAGCCGCTCCTCTCTTGAGAGAGTGTCGTCCAAGTTCGTATCGGCCGACAGATTAATGCTGCCCATTGCCATCAAGGCAATGGGCAATGCAAACAGAAACCGTGCGGAAAGTCCTTTTGCTAAGGCAAGAGGCATGATCGTTATTGCTCCAACAGCGCGCTAGTACGAATTCTCAAGCACTAACGCTCAAGTGCTAATTCTCAAGTACCGATGCTCAAGTACTAGCGCTCAAGATCTTGAGGTATAGAAACGGAAATCGGCAAAATCCACGTACTGGTCGCGTGGCGTGCGCCAGCCTTCTCCGGTCCCGCCAAAGAAAGTGGAAAACATCAAACCATCAATGGTGACTTCCGGCGTGGTACGAAAAACAATGTTCTTCTGTTCCAGCACAGGCTGGCCGTCTACCCAAATCCGAGCGACACCGTTTTCCCGTTTTGGGTCGTTAAGCATGATTTCCTGCTCAATGGTGACCCATGATCCGGTCGGATAGCGCCAGAAGCCGCGCCCTACTGACGCTCCCTCGAAGTCGACCACGTAAGGGTAGAGTTCACCTTCACCCTCCTCGCGCCACATCAAGCGCATAGAGAAACCGTTCTCGCCGTCGACGCTCTCGCCGCCGGAGGGGGCTTCACCTCCGTACAACCCAGGCAGTTTGCCTCCCTTCACGAAATCGAAGTCGGCAGGGAAGCGCACCTTGTAGCTCAGGCAGGCACGGTCGGCTTCCTGAAGCGAAGAGGGGTCGCTGTAGAAGCCGGCCCCGCCGAGAGGCTCGTCACTTGGTGAGGAGCTGCCAGCGGGATAGTGGACACGCAGCCCAGCTTCATTGATGCCGGTATCATTAGCAGCCAAGCGCTCTACGTTCTCTTCGGCCCCCCAGTGCCGGGTGGTATTAAACCCCTGGCGAACGGCGCTATAAGCGTCTTCGGCGGGTGCTGGGCTTGGGGCTTCGGCCAGGCTATAGCGCTGAGAGCAAGGCGCCACTTGTGGGATGCTGACGACGGCATCCTCGGCTTCGCCGGCATTGCTGGCCGCGAACGGCAGCAGCGCTAGCACGCTCAATAGCAGACTCTTGTGCCGTAACCCGATACGTGGGTGATGTTGTTTACCCTTCAGCGCTGGTTTCATCGGTACCGTTCCTGTAGTGGTTTATTTCCTCCAGGGCTTTGTCATAGAGGTCATTGCTGGACTGTTTGATCCAGTTCACGCCTTGCCATATTTGTTCCGAAGTGGCACTCAGCAGCAGTGTTTCGGTAAAGCGAACGTCTACCGGCTGGCCTATGCTCCCTGGAGGCAGTGGCTCCTCTGGCGACAACAGTACGCTGGCCACATTTTGCTGCTGCCGTACCCAACTGGGGAAACCGGCGCGGGGCTGAGGTTCAACGTCAAGGGCAACGTTGCGCACCTGGGCGCGAATCGGCTGAGTGGCATTGGCCAGTGTGACGTAGGCCTGCTGATGGGGCTCGATGCGGCTAATGTCATCCATATGCACCAACGCCTCGACCATCACGTCATCTTCATCGGTACGGACGAGGGTCATGATCCGCTCGCTCTCGTTGATGTAGACCCGGGCGGCACTACTCAGCGCCCAGGCCACGCGGCAGTCGCAGGGACTGTATATTTCGTTACTGGCCTGAAGTTCTTCGAGGGCGGCGATACGCGAGTTCTCGAAATCGCGCACCTCCTCGAACTGTTCAACACGGGCCTCGGCGATAGCCGGCGAGACCGTCTCGAAGGTGGTGAGGTCACCGCTGGCCGGCTGTGCGGAGCTGGCTAAGCTGATCTCTTGGGTATCGTCCTCAAGGTAGCCACGTAGATTATTTATCAGTCGCTCGTTATAGCTGAGTGCCGCTTCTGCCAGAATCAAGTCCGCTTCAAGCTCGCTATTGATCACGTTGGTCAATAACTGGTCGCGCTCGACTTGGTCCCCAGCAGTGAGACCATGCTCGCCAAGTATGCCAGGGCTGGGGGCGCGGATATCGATACGTGGAGCTGTCACGGCGGCGAAGCTGGGCTCAATCAGAACGAAGTTGCGATAGGCCGTCGCTGCGCTTACCAACACCAACAAGCCGATCGCCAGGAACAGGAGAATGTAGCGTCCGATAGGCTTTGGTGGGCGCGTAGGAGCTGGATTGGTTGCCTGCCGCTTGCGTGGCGTCTGTGGATCTTCGCTGGCCATCTGGCCTTCGATATTGGGCGAACGCCCACTCAACCCGCTGCGAATGATCTGACGTAGCGACTCGTGGTGCTGCGGATCTATCTCGTTGATCTTGAATCTAACGTCATATCCATTGCCACGCGCTCTGGGAATGGAGTCAAGGCATTCGGCTTTGACTGCCACAATGACGTCAAAGTTACCCGCCGCCATAATCAGTGAAGCGGAAACGCGCTCGCCAGGTTCGAAGGCACTTTCGCTTTGGGCAGAGAAGCCGCCGAGGGAGACATCATTGCCGTCCAGCTCAGTATCGCTATCGGCGAGAGTCACTCGAAACGGTGTCGCCACCCGAATATAGCCCCTTTCGTCGCGACGCTCGTGCTGTAGTGGGTTACCTTGGGTCAGGCGTTCGTTTTCTTGATTGACACTTTCTGAGGTTGAGGAGGCATCGTTGTTCGTCCGTTCCTGCTTTCCGTCGAGAGTGGGTTCATGCCGCTTGTGGGCACCTTTTAAATGATCGTCTTCCATCCGTCGTTTGCTCCTTGCGTCAGGGATGAGTCGTAGATACCTTGAGAGGCGTCGCAGGCTCGATCCAGAGCCTTTGATTACACTTGGTCGTTGAGGGCGCTGTTAGCTTGGTCTGTTGACTGGTCTGCGTGACGGCGTTTTGTTGCAGGGTCTTGATCAGGCCGTCTTCCACCAGAAAATAGTCTGGAGGCGGTTGGATCGGTTCACAGGCCTTGTCGGTATGGTTTGTGTCGAGCGAGCGATCTAAACGCTGGGCACCATGGGTAGGCTCCCGTACCTGATCGAGAGCGATATGCATCGTGGTCCGATCCGGAGGCATTATGTCGCCGGTCGAGATAACCAGGATGAAGAGCAGAACGCCATAGACCAAACTATGCAACGCATGGCCTATACGTCGCTGTCTGCGCGCCGCCACCGGATCGTCTGGCTCGCCAGCGGAGATACCCTGACGCGACCATTGCTGACGATTGAAGCGAAAGCTGACATAGGTCTTGAGGATCGCGCCCCACACCTGATTGTAATAAATCAGCGGAATCCACAGCAGACTGAAGCGTCCGCGTTGCCAAGCCAAAATCGACACGGCAATGCCGCGGCTAAACATGACCCACAGCACGTAGGTGAAGAAAAACGAAGGTCTTATGAAAAGCGTCACCAGGGTGACCACCGTGGGGCCCACCAGGGTCGTCCACATCGAGATGCGCTGGTCGACCAAGCTCCACCAAGTGAACATCCCCATGGGACGAGGACCCAGGGCGATGGCGCGATTGCTGGTACGCAGCATGTTGCCAAACCAGCGCCGCATCAGATCAGTGGAAGAGGCGAAGAAGCGATGCCGGTTGGGCAGCTCCTCGAATCCAGTCACGAAAACATCGGGAATGTAGAGCATGGACCAGCCGTTCTTCAGCAGCCAAAACCACGATGACTTATCGTCACCTGACAGAAACTTGAAGCTACCGAAGCGCCAGTGATCAACGTGGTCGCTCTCGATCAGTTCGATGAAGTCCGGCTGAATGGCGAGGTCGGTGCGAAAGACGCTGTAACGACCCGTGAGAACCAGCAGTCGCCGCGATAACGACATCGAACTCATCATCAGATGGCGCTGTGCATAGCGCAGGTCGTACCACTCGCGGGTGACATCATTGCCCGTCACCTTGGCACGGTTGTTAGTCGTCAGCGCCCCCAGGTCCTCCTGGGCAATAAAGAAGGAAAGCGTGCGTGACAGCGTGTTTGGCTCAAGGAGGATATCGCCGTCCATTGAGATCAGCAGCGATCCCGGCGCTGGCAGGCACCTGGAAATCGCCCGCAGCACCTCGGCCATGGCCGAGCGCTTGCCGTCTCCCTTCTGGAACATGTAGCGCACTGTGACATTCTGCGGCCAGTCATTGTCATCCAAGACGTGATTGATGATATCCACGTCGGTACGGTCCGAAACAGAGGCGAAGATCGTCGTCGGCACACCGTATTGATGGGCTTCCCGTATCAAAGCATCGTAGACCTGAAAGTTGACACGCTGATCGATACGAAAGGAGGTACAAAGCACGAACAACTCGGGGGGCTTCTCGTGGTTACCGGCTGCATCGGCCTCGGCACGCAAGCTCGGAAAGACCAGTCGGTTGTACCACAGCGAGCGAACGGCCTGTACCGCCCACCACGAGTACCGCCAGATGGCGATCCACCCGACGACGAAAAAGAAGCTCTGCGACTCGGGCGAGAACACGTCCGCTGGCAGTTCCCTAATGACGAAGATCAGCAGTGCCAAACCGAACAGGAAAGTAGTCAGTTCCGTAATACGGCTGGCAGAGGAATGCTTTCGGCGTTTAGCAAACATTGGAATGCCTCAAGCCTGGACGGAGCGCACGGAATCACCGCGGCCGATGGCGTAGTAGGCAAGCCCTGCCGCTTTGACGCTTTCGGGGTGGAAGAGGTTGCGGCCATCGACAACCACTGGTTCAAGCAACGTCTTGCTTAGCAGCGAGAAGTCGACCGTGCGAAAGGCTTTCCACTCAGTGCAGATGACCAGTGCATGGGCGCCTTCCAGCGTCTCTTCGCGTTGCTCAGCAAGCACCAAGTCGTCACGCTCTCCGTAGATGCGACGACACTCTTTGTTGGCCTCTGGATCAAACGCCTGAACGCGCGCGCCGGCATCCCATAGGGCTTCCATCAGGGCTCGGCTGGGGGCCTCGCGCATATCATCGGTGTTAGGTTTGAAGGCAAGCCCCCACACGGCAATGGTTTTGCCTGCCAAGCGGCCGTCGAAAGCTTTCCAGAGCTTTTCGAACAGCTTGTTCTTCTGCCGGGAATTGACCTGTTCCACCGCTTCGATTATGCGAGCGGGATGACCGATTTCTTCGGCGGTATTGGCCAGCGCTCTAACGTCTTTCGGGAAGCAGGAACCCCCATAGCCACAGCCGGGGTAGATGAAGCTGTAACCAATGCGCGGGTCGGAACCGATCCCGTGACGAACCTCTTCAACCTCGGCGCCGAGGTGCTCGGCGAGATTGGCGACTTCATTGATGAAACTGATCTTGGTCGCAAGCAGCGCATTCGCCGCGTATTTGGTCAATTCGGCACTGCGCACACCCATGAACATCAACTTGTCGCGCTGGCGGTTGTAAGGGCCATAACATTCCCGCATGGCTTCCCTGACGCACTCAGATTCGGTGCCGACGATGATCCGAGAGCCGCGCGAGAAGTCCTCAATCGCCGCCCCTTCTTTGAGGAATTCCGGGTTCGAACAAACGTCGAACTCAAGGTCAAGACCCCGCTTCTCAAGCTCGATTGCAACAGCACGCTCCACCTTTGCGGCGGTACCCACGGGCACAGTCGATTTGTCGACGATGATTTTGTAGTCGTCCATGTGCTGGCCGATGGTCTCAGCAACTTTAAGCACGTGCTGGAGATCGGCACTGCCATCTTCGTCGGACGGGGTGCCAACAGCGATGAACTGGAGCAAGCCAAATTTGACCGCCTCGGCGGCATCAGTGGTGAAACTTAAGCGACCAGCGGCCTGATTATCGCGAACTAGGCGCTCCAAACCTGGCTCAAAAATCGGTATTTCACCAGCTTGAAGACGTGAGACTTTATCCTTGTCTACGTCGACGCACAAAACGTCATGACCGACGTCGGCTAGGCAGGCTCCTGTTACGAGACCCACATAACCACAAGCGAAGATGGTAATCCTCATTTTCCCTGCTACTCCTTGTCCTTGTTGATGTGCCATTCCATGGTTTTTTTACGTCAGATGGTTGCCGATAGGCTCTGGCGTAAAAGGTTTAGAACTTGGACATCGAACTTTTTTCAATCCAAAAAAACCAACACGTCCTCATATTTAGGAGGTTGATAGGAGGTTCGTATATTAGTAATATCGAAATTCGCGTTACGCGTTTGCTAATCTTCTGCACAAACGGTTACACAATTAGGATAGGTGATGCTGAGCCGGCCCTCTGTTCGCTAGCGTACTTAAGTCGCCTTAGCCGCTTCAGAATTACCCACAGGCCTTTGATTTATAATTATTTTTTAAGTTTTTAGCGGACTGTCTAGCAAACCGTGATCAGGCAGTCTATTGGCGGAAAGAGTTACGTTAATGGCATCTGATTGATCGTTACTGATAGCTTTTGGCAGCAAAGCCAGACTGATTAAGCTGCATATATTTGTCGGCTATTTGGGTGGCATGCTTAAACACCATCAAGCTAGCCAAGCGACGTACGGGACGCGACGTCTCCTGCAATAGCTATATGAGTCAGCGCTATCAGTAGCTGCTTAAAAAATGACCGGCAGGCTGATTTCCTTTGCCGTCCTCGATAGCTTGTTTGGCGGGGCCTTTCTGTCAACCAAAGTGCCCAATAGATAAATGCAGTGCTGAATTCTAGGCCGTTTCCGAAGGCATGCTGGCCACCATGCTTATCGTGCCGGCAGGCGATGCCGGGCTGACTGCCTGCAGGAAGTCATCACCATCGTCAGCCTACCGGTGTTTATTAAGATATTTGCGTTGTACCGCGGCCTCTCACATGAGGATCTCAGCGAAGTACAGGTAGGTAGGTAATCCACCTAAACAGGCAGAGTTGAAGTCGGAAGATTAGGCGATAGAAAACAGGGGCCTGCGAGCAATCGCAGGCCCCTGTTTTCGATTGGGATGGCCCAAACGGTTGAATCTGTTAGCGTAAAATTCCTGAATGCTACTCAGTAGCCAACGCACTTCTCTGCACATCTATCCAGGACATGTAGCTAGCGGTTGGCCGATGTATCCCAGCTGGATTGCGCCACTTAAGCTCAATTTAAAAGGTAGGTGAAACGTTGAAACATCATGCCCACTAGTCTCAGTCTGCTTAACCAGCTTGTGGTAGGCTAAATTTAGTAGAGGATTGGTCAGATGCTAGGAACGAGTTAAGGCAGCTAACGACCCATAGCGGACCTGCTGAAAATGCAAGGAGGATAGGAAACGGAGATGGGATTTTGCGGCCTGATTGTGCGAGAGGCCGCCCAACATGAGCGGCAAGTTTTTGTCTGAGAACTTCCTGCATCACTGGTAAACCACAACCATGAATTATCGGTTACAAGAGCCCACTAACACCTAGTCATTGTCAGTAGGTGGCTGATCATCAATTACTAATGGGGGCAGCTCCTCGTTCATCCGGGTGGGCACTTCATGATATACAACAATAGTGCTGCGCTAAGTAGACATACAATGGAATTTAGCCCAGCCTAATCGCGATTACACCCAAGCTTTTGAAAAGTGGATAGCACAGAACTGCATACTTAATTACGATGCAATTCGCCGCGTCTGTCTAGAGTTCGTCGTGCTTTGTCGACGCTTGAAATTGTTCCCCTGCTACATAGTGACAATTGATGGTAGCAAGTTTAAAGCCGTCAATAACCGCAATCTTAATTTCACAGAAACTAAGATGACGTGACGCTTTGAGCAGATTGAAGAAAGTTTTGAACGGTATCTGGGGTAGCTTGATGTAGACGATAGAGAGTAGCCCGCATTAGCAGAGGCTAAGGCTGCTCACCTAAAGATAAATCAGGAAGCTAAAGGAAGAAACATCAAGATTACAGGTGGACGAGGAGAAACGACAGCGGTTTCCTGATCAGCAAGTATCTTTAACCGATCCGGGGGGGTAATACAAAGACCACTAGGGCCAATGCAAATGTCCCGAGCAACGGACGAAATGAGGGTACTCTCATCCTTAAGTCTTCCCTGATCACCGCCCTAGGAAATAACTTTATTCAGAAGCTGTGCGCCATGTCTGGCGCACATGTCAAAACAAGCGGTTATCTGCAGATACAGGCTCCCTTGCTACAACTCAAGCGGTTTCTCTTAGAGATTTCTCTATCAATTATGATGTTTACCAACTTACCAATCATCAGCTACCAGTTCAGGCTGGGCCAAGGTGGTTGTATAGGGCCGCACTGAGGGGCTCCGTAACTCTGTAGTGGAATGACTACTAGTAAGTTGCGGGGGGCTGGAAAGCCGACTAGACGATACACTGCTGTTAAGCTTGAATAAGCTGACAACTGTAGCGAGACCGAAAGATTGCTGTCGCATGGAGTCGGCCGCAGCCGAGGCCTGCTCTGCAAGTGCGGAATTTTGCTGGGTAACCTGATCAATCTGATTGATAGCCTGATTCACCTGCTCAATGCCAGCCAACTGCTCTTTGCTAGCTGCGGTGATTTCACTCACGATATCGCTTACACGGCTAACGCTTTCGACTACCTCACTCATCGTGGCCCCCGCCTGGTTGACCAATTCGCTGCCCGCACCCACTTTTTCAGCAGACTTTCCAATCAAGACTTTTATTTCATCTGCGGCTGCTGCAGACCGCTGCGCCAGGTTGCGAACTTCAGATGCTACAACAGCAAAGCCACGTCCTTGCTCACCAGCACGAGCGGCTTCTACGGAAGCATTCAGAGCGAGGATATTCGTCTGAAAAGCGATACTATCCATTACATTTATGATAGCTGCGATCTCTTTAGATGAATCATTGATCGAGCCCATGGTTTCTACTACCTGCGATACCACCGTCCCACCTTTAGCAGCCAAGTCAGCGGCGGATTCGGCAAGTAGGTTCGCCTGGCGAGCATTATCAGCGTTCTGACGAACCGTTGAGGTTAATTCTTCCATGGACGAGGAAGTCTCTTCCAACGAGCTTGCCTGCTGCTCGGTTCGAGCAGAGAGTTCAACATTTCCAGACGCAATTTCATCCGAACCAGTAGTGATAGCCTCTGATGCGTATTCCGGCGAACGTGACCGGTCATTCCGGTGATCGTGACCGATTTGCACACGGCCTTCACGCTGGAGAGAGTTTTGTACGCTGAGCGGTCACGATGGGTCAACCGATTCCGTTTTT
>NZ_JBANSN010000016.1:0-89250 GCF_037070215.1 Vreelandella arctica
GCGATTCCGGAAAACTGCCCAAAATCGGTCACGATAAAACGGAATGCGCGGTCACCATCATCCAGAACAGACGGTCACGTTCAAACGGAATGGGCGGTCACGATAGGGCGGAATACGCACCTGAGGCAACACGTACTTCACTAACAATCTTTACTAGACTATCGCGCATCTCACGCATGGAAAATAACAAGCTACTTTTATCATTCTCAGCAACAGTTACGCTTATCGAAAGGTCACCGGAAGCGACCGAGTTAGCAATTTCCGCAGCATATGCGGGCTCGCCACCGAGCGATTTCATGATGCTTCGGGTGATCCAGAAGGCCATGGCAATCCCAAGGAACAAACCAAGAATGGCACCAATAACCGTAGCAATTCTTGTCCACTGTGCTTGGCTGCTCATTTCTTCACTTCGCGAAACTAGCAAGCCAGCTTCTGTATCGCGGATCTCATTCAGCAAGATTCGCATGGCATCCATGTTCTGCTTGCCCTTGCCTGTTTGCTCCTCCGCTACAACCTGTTCCATTGACACATCGCCATTTATTACTGCGCGGCGCAATTCAATGAGAGGGTTGATAGCCACAGCCACCCATTCTTGCTGCTGTGCGCTTAGCCTGTTGAAGCGCTCTTGCTGGGCCGGGTTATCACTGGTTAGTGACTTTCCCTGGTTAAGAAATCTCTCAAAATCTTGCAGACCATTATGTAGAGGTTCAAGAGACCCCTCCTCGCCTGTTAGAGCAAATCCTCTCTGCCCTGTCTCAATGTTAATGAGGCTTGACAGAATGCCATCCACCTCCGCGATGACCTCGCGAGTATGATTATTCCATTCTACAGCCTGCTCTAGCTTAGAGAAGTTTAAGTAACTATTTATCTGCAGTAATAGAATAAGAACTACTAAAACACCAAAGCCCGTATAAAGTCTGGTACCCACCTTTAGGTTGGATAAGTTCATTTACTTTCCCTTTACTTTAGAAACGCCAATTAGATTGCAGGTGGCAATAGGCCATCAATTGCCAGGTATACGAGCTTCGTGTCCATAATTATTTAAATCTCAGTGCTCCAAGGATTTTGGTTTACTAAGAAATGATCCTGTCACTCTTCTCATCGGTTTTAAAAAGTTAGCGCCGATTGCGAAAAACTTTTTATTTCCTGTCGCTTCGCTACCGGAAAACTGGACAGTAGCGTTGTAGTCACCCATCGAGAATCATGTCGCGCAATAGCCACTCTTTTTTACATAGCATGCGCATACTAGGTATCGGCGAAATCAAAAGCTATAGTGCCTCCTTAAATGTCACATTAGTTAACATTTCTAACTGTATACCTCAGGCATAGGGTAATCCCCCCGACATATCAGGGTGCTCAGAAGTAGAGTTTTCAGTAAGCTAAACGCAGGGAGGTCATTCCGCAACCAGCTGGTTAAGGTAGGCGCTAGTAGATTTCCCAAATACATTTACCTTCCGCTCCGATGGCGACCATTACCATCGACGTTAGATCATTCTTGTCTAAAGGACTGCTCCTGGCCGAGGCTGTGTGAAAACGTAGCTGTCGCTATACTCTACCCATGACTGATCGTGGGAGGTACCAATGAAACGTTTCGTCGCAGGTGAATCCCGGTCCCAGGCTACGTTGTTTCCTGAGCTTCTGGATGATTTCGTTACTGAAGACAATCCGGTTCGGGCTATTGAGGCTTTTGTTGACGCCCTTGATCTCAAACAGCTGGGCTTTAATGGCGTTGACCCTCATGCGACGGGTCGGCCCGCCTACCACCCCGCCATTCTTTTAAAAATCTATCTCTACGGCTACCTCAATTGCATCCAATCTAGCCGCCGTCTGGAACGTGAGGCACAGCGTAATGTTGAACTCATGTGGCTAACGGAACGCCTAGCGCCGGATTTCAAAACGATCGCAGATTTCCGCAAAAACAACGGCAAAGCGATTCAAGCTACTTGCCGCGACTTTGTCATGATATGTCGACGTCTCGGGCTCTTTTCACATTCGGTAATGGCGATTGATGGCAGCAAATTTAAGGCAGTCAACAATCGAGACCGTAACTTCACCTTGGCTAAGATGAAGCGGCGGGCAGAAGAAATCGATAAAAGTATTGAGCGTTACTTACGTCAGCTCGATGCAATGGATCAAGGCGCCGCCGCTATCACAGAAATGCGGACGACTGGTTTGAAGGAAAAGATCGCTTCCTTAACAGAAGAAGTTCAGCAACTACAATCCATTGAAATTCAAAGAACTGAGTCCCCTGACCAGCAAGTCTCTTTGACAGACCCTGACGCTCGCTCCATGACTGCGCGAGGAACGGGAATCGTAGGCTACAACGTGCAGACGGCTGTCGATAGCCAGCATCATCTGATTGTCGCCCATGAAGTCACTAATGTCGGCACTGACCGGCGTCAGCTTTACCAGATGGCCAAGCAAGCACGCGATGCTAGCGGCGTCAGTGATCTACACGTCGTCGCTGATCGCGGTTATTTTACAGGTAATGAAATACTTGCCTGTCATGAGGCCGGTATTACGACGTATCTCCCTAAGCCTAAAACCTCGCCAAACCAGGCCAAAGGTATGTTTCCCAGGGAAGCGTTCCGGTATGTGCCCAAACGTAATGAATATCGCTGTCCCGCGAGAGAGCGGCTAATTTGGCGTTTCAAGAACGTCGAAAAAGGCCAGACGCTACATTGCTATTGGAGTTCGGCCTGTCCGAACTGCTCAATGAAGTCGCAATGCACCACAGGTATTTATCGGCGCATTAAACGCTGGGAACACGAAGAAGTATTGGAGGCGGTAACATCACGTCTGGATCAGAGGCCGGATATAATGCGCATCCGTCGTCAAACGGTTGAGCATCCCTTTGGCACGTTGAAAGCGTGGATGGGTGCGACACACTTTTTAACCAAAGGGCTTAAGAACGTCGGAACGGAAATGAGTCTTCATGTGCTTGCCTACAACATGAAACGCGTCATGAATATCCTCGGCCCCAAGGGTTTGATCCAGGCATTGCAGGCATAAGGCCTTAGTCCGGACCTAGCTCTGCCAAGCTTATGGTAGCCAATAACGCTCTCTAGTAAGTGCTTCTTAGGCTTTATCTCGATTAACGTCGGATTGGGCATAAGAAATGAAAGCGATCTAATCTGTCTTGCTAGCCGATAGTCGTGCCAATACGACTGAACACTGTCACCGCCAACTGGTTTTTAGGTTTTCACACAGCCTCGGCCGATTCCAGCCATTAAAAAAGGGGCCTGCGATTTCTCGCAGGTCCCTTTTTTTACAATTTGGCGCGCCCGGCAGGATTTGAACCTGCGACCCTCGGCTTCGGAGGCCGGTTTCAATTTTACAGCCCATCTTTTTTATCACCGCAAGTTGCCCATAGGTATTCAAACGTTTTCGGATATTCGGGAAGGCGGCTATTACTACGTCGACAAAACACCGTTTATTGAGCAGCTGGCCCATCAGAACAAATACTACTTTCTTTCTCGCCCGCGCCGCTTTTAAAAGCCTTCTGCTAGATACCTTGGGCTGCCTATTTGAAGGCCGATATCATCTGTTTGAAGGCTTATATATTCATGATAAGTGGGACTGGCAACAGCAGTACCCCGTGGTGCGTTTGAGTTTTGGTAGCGGTGTTGCCAACAGCCGTGAGGATTTAGATGCCAACATCCGCTATCAGCTTCAGCAGCAACGGAAAAAGCTGAATATTGAAACACCGCCTCCCGAACGCATTGCAGACAACTTTGCCAGCCTGCTTGAAAATGCACGGAGTGTTCACGGCCAACGCATGGTGGTGCTCATCGACAAGTACGATGAGCCCATTTTGGATAACCTCTTGAATACTGAACGAGCCCGCGAACTTCGCGAGGGACTGAAAAACCTCTATAGCGTGCTTAAAGACGCCGACCCTTATCTGCACTTTGTGCTCCTGACCGGCGTTTCCAAGTTCAGCAAAGTCAGTCTATTTTCGGGGCTAAATAACCTCAACGACATTACACTAGTGCCCCTTACGCCGCCATTTGCGGCTACACCGATCACGATATTAATACGGTATTTGCCTCCGAGCTGCCAGGTCTTGACCGTGAAGAGATCCGCCGCTGGTACAACGGCTACCGCTGGGGCGGAAAGCACGTCGATACTGTTTATAACCCCTTTGATGTATTGCTGCTGTTACAAAAACGTGAGTTTGGGCCGTACTGGTTTGAGAGCGCCACGCCCGCCTTTCTGATTGACCTATTGAAAAAACGCGGGGTGTTTACCCCGCAACTCGGCACTTTTCAGGCTAAGGCACAGCTGCTAGGCCGCTTTGGTGTGGATGACATCGCCACCGAAGCACTGCTCTTCAAACGGGCTACATTACGATTAAGGATGTACAGGAGCCGATAGTTGGCTACAGGCTTTCCTCACTGGGTTTTCCCAATCGGGAAGTAGAAGTTTCATCCAACGCTTTAGCAAACGATACAAAAAAGTAGGGTGCATCAAATGTCATCATCCGTTCCCTTTACACATCATCCCTAGGTTAGGTAGCGCTGCTTTTACGCCAGCAGCATTTTCGTATACTCACGCTGCTGTTTTATCGCGTCGTCTAAAATAGCCAGCAGCTTGTCGTAATCCTCCGGCATGTTTGCATCCATGCCGGTTTCCTCAAAGCTTCTTAGCGTGGTTTGGGTGTCGCCGATGAGCGCTTGAAGCTCGTGAATTACGCGCTGGTGATCCCCTTGGGTTTGGAGTGTCAATAACACGCTGGTAAAGCGTTTGGCGATTTGCATCTCAACGTTTTCATGTTTACCCAGAGTAAGTAGCTCAACCTTGCGCAGATAGTTCATCACCGCTTCTTGCTCACGGTAGTTTTTTAACCCTGAGTTTACTCGACCGGTTACAAGTTATTACCCGTGTCTGCTAACTACAGAGAAATGGCCTTCATTCACAAAACCCATTGATAAACTTTCTCATTATACAATTAGTTCTTAGGACTTACGTTGAGACGTTTACACTACGCTGTGTGGTACGGTGATAGTGCTAGCTGATTTTTACCCATAATAATAAAGCAGGGTATTCTATGACCTCATTTCGCCATCTTCTCAACGTTAAAGAGCTAGGCTACGGCACCACGCCCATTTTGCTGATTCATGGCTTTGGTTGCGACCAAACGGTATGGCGTCGCCTTCTTCCAGTACTTGAGAAAGACTACCGACTGATCCTAGTCGACATTGCAGGTTTCGGCGGTGCCGCACCGGAAGCCTACGACAAAGCGCGGCATGGTACGTGCTCCGGTCATGCGGATGACATCGTCGCCCTATGTGATGAATTAGGCTTGGAAAATGCGCTGATGCTTGGCCACTCCATCGGAGGGACCATCGGTATGCTCGCCTCTATACAACGTCCCAAGGCCTTCCGCCGTTTAGTGATGATTTGCAGCTCGGCGCGGTACCTTGACGCCCCCCCCCTGACTACCGAGGTGGCTATACGCGTGAGCAGCTTGATAGCCTGATGCTTCTTATGGAGCAGAATTACCTCGATTGGGCCGGTACCGTCTCGCGGGTGGCGCTTGGCGATGCTACCACTGAGACTCACCAGCAGAGCCTGCAACAACGCTTTCTTTCCGTATCACCTGAGGTACTGCGACCACTGGCAAGAAGCATTTTTCTCGGTGATACCCGCCACCACCTGCCCAGCGTCACGGTGCCTAGCCTAATCATTCAAACTGCCCGCGACGCCATGGTGCCTCTCGAGGCAGCCCAGTACCTGCAACAGCACCTCCCCGATGGTGAACTCGTGGTGCTGGATGTAGGTGGCCACTATCCCCAGCTCACGGCCCCTGACATCCTGGCTCAAGCCCTGCGGGAGCGGCTCGATATGCAGAAAGGCTGATCCCTATGAGTTTGAGAGCTTCCGATTTGGCCCGCTGGTGGCAGTTCGCTCCTTCTGGTCAGGTAGTTATTGATGAGCAGGGCAAAATTCTGTTGGCTAATTACACCCTCCGTGATTGGCTAAGCTGCTCGACGAGCCAGCTGATTAACCAGTCGGCCAGCGACCTGTTTACGGTTGAGTCGCGCATGCTGTACCTCGGAGTTCTAGCGTATCGACTCACCGAGGTAGGGACAGTTGATGAAGTTCATCTTAACCTGCGCTTGGAAAATGACGATGCCCTTCCAGTACTCTGCAGTGCGCGCCGCCTGGGCGCGGAAGAGCCCTCCCTGACGTTAATTTCGATGCTGCCCATAGGCCGTAAGGATCAACTAGAACGCGAACTGCTAGAAGCTCGCCAGGCAGTCCAACACGCCCTAGAAGAGAAAAATGCGGTCATCGCCGAGCTAGAGTTGATGCGCGCCACATTAGAATCGCACAACTCGGAACTACAGCGTCTCACCATGAGGCCAACAGCGATGCACTTACCGGCTTGCCCAACCGCCGCCACTTTGATCTCGTGCTGCAGGAGAGGCTAGCTCTAGCAGCCGTCGCTCGTTCCTCTGATGTTTTCAGCGTGGCTATCCTGGACATCGACCACTTTAAGCCCGTCAACGATGAACATGGGCATGCTGTCGGTGACCATGTCCTACAACAGCTTGCTACGCTGCTTTCATCGCAACTACGCGGCCAAGATATTGCCGCCCGTATCGGCGGCGAAGAGTTCGCCCTGCTTATGCCGGACACCTCCATTGATGAGGCAGTCAACGCCTTGGATCGCTTGCGCCTTGCCATTGAGATGTACCATTGGCAACCAGTTCCCATCACTGCCAGCTTGGGCGTGACAGGCTATCTGCCGGAAGATACGAGCGAAAGCCTGATGGCGCGCGCCGACGATGCCCTTTATGTGGCCAAACACCAGGGGCGTAACCACGTCGCAAGAGGATGAAGAGGAGCTTGTCATGCAAGCCAGAGCGACAGCACTAAACGCACGGGATGATATTGAGCTGCCTTACCGGATACAAGATGTCGCCGCTGATGTTGGCCTACTCATGGTCGCCACCACGTTTACTCTGCTGGGAGGCACAGGTCTCATCGGACATCTCCTCGGCATTGCCTATCCGCTGAGCGGTGTGATGGTGGTCGACGCTGCCTTAACTGGTTTCCTGGCTGGCCTCTGCTTGTTGGGTTGGCTGTTTAATCGGCACTGGCTGAACTACTTGGCAGCCATGCCGTTGGCGGTGGTCACTCTCTACACCCTAATACATAACGGCTTAGCCGATGGGCCCTGGGTAGGAACGTCTTGGGTGACCGGTGGCCCAAGAATTCTCTCGGCGGCGGCGTTTCTGCTCTTTCTAGTGGGCCTATGCACCGCTCTAGGCATGAAGCGGCCTTGGCACCGGTTAGTCTGGGCCGTTAGTGGGTTGCTAGCACTAGGCGCGGGTAGCTTTTCACTGCTGCTAATGCTGCTTCCGGCTAGCCGTTTAGATTGGGCAGAAGGCTTTGTGTCTGCCCCTATACTGGCCACCCTTTACGCCCTGCTGGGTGGTGTTACTTTCGTTGTCGCCGCCTGGCGCGGTAGTCGTCGCTTGATTCCCCTGGGCAGTCTGACCAAGATCGCCGCCGTTGCTGGCGTCATGGTCAGTTGTCTCGCCTGGTACACCCTGAGCTGGAGCGCTCAGAACGATATGCAACGTCAGGCAGCCATCTTGATAGATAATGCTGCTCTCAATGCACGCCACATAATGAAGACACAGCTGGAATTTATTCAGCGTTTGGCATGGCGTAGGGGGTTAAATGATATTCCTGAACAGGTGGGCAATTGGGAGAACGATGTTCAGACCTACTTTCGACATGCCCCTTATTTAAAGAGCCTTGCCATACTGAACCCTAACGGGAGCCTTGAAGATCTGCGCGTTTCTAATGAGGAATATCAGCGCCACTTTGTTCAGGAGATAAATCTATCCCGCCTTCGCGATGAGCTACTCTCTGGGTGGGAAGAAGCGTTGGCATACACGATACCGAGCAACCCGAGGACGTTACTGATTATCGCGCCCTTAGGTAACGGCACAGGCAGCCGCCTAATCGCGGAGGTCGACTTGGTGGGGCTGCTTGAACGCGAGCTTAGCCTACCCTTAAACCTTTTGCGACTTTCAGTCGGTGGAGACACACCTTTTCTGGTCATAAGGCATCCTGACAGTCTTGCCCACGGCAGTGGCAAACGATCACTTCCACACCTAGAACGTCGCCTTGTCGGTCTTCCTGGCGGCACTCGCTTAACGCTTGATGTCCATATGAACGCCACATCAAGCATGCTGCAGGCAGGTGTTATGCCAGCAGGTTTTGCTATCGCTGGCCTGACGCTCAGTTATCTTCTGGCCCTGAGCCTGGGGCTGGTCAGGCTGGTGGTCTGGCGCTCACGTGAGCTGTTGAGGGCCAGACAGCGCCTTGAAGCGCAATACGACCTCGAACAACGTTATCGTTCACTTTACCTCTACCATCCTGATGGCGTCTTTTCGCTCGACCATGAAGGCCATATTGTCACCGCGAATGCTGCCTGCAGCAAAATTACCGGGCACACCAACGATGAGATAATCGGACGTCATTTTTCTACCCTATTGCAGCCTCAAGATATCGAGCGAATGCAGGCTCTTTATGCGGCGACATTGTCCGGACACCCCACCCAGGTGGAACTGCAGATAACAAGGCGTGATGGGCATGGGCGGTTCCTTGACTTGACTACAATGCCGATTATTGTTGACGGGGAGACACACGGTGTCTTCGGCATCGTTAAGGACATTACTAAACAGTATGAGCAGGAAGCCCAACTGGCTTATCAGGCCTCCCATGATCTGTTAACCGGCCTCCCGAACCAAACGACCCTTGATGAGCGCCTGAAGGAAGCGTTTGATCAGGCGCAGCAGTCGGGCAGCTTACTGGTCGTGATGCATCTCGACCTGGACGGCTTTAAGGCGGTTAATGACGGACTGGGCTATCACATCGGCAACCAACTCTTGGTGGCGGTGACCGACCGACTGCAGCCGCTAACCGGGCCAGACGATACGCTGGCTCGCCTCACCGGTGACGAGTTCGCCCTACTGTTCAATCATCTCCAGGACCATCAGGCCGGGGTCGATATGGCCGAGCGGATGATTGATGCACTGTCAGCGCCTTTCCAGCTCGAAGGCAAGGCTGTCCATATCAGTGCCAGCATCGGCGTCGCTGGTAATGCGGAACCCTGTGAATACGCTTATGAGCTGATGCAACGCGCCGACCTTGCCATGACCGACGCCAAACAAAAAGGGCGCAACACCTGGCAGTGGTATCAGGGCGAAGAGCAGCGCGTAACCGAAGCATCCGTTACCCTGCGACACGGCTTGCATACAGCCTTGCAGGATGATCAATTCGAACTCTACTACCAGCCCATCGTGGAGGCAGTGAGTGGTCGCATCCGTGGATTGGAGGCGTTAATCCGCTGGCAACATCCCGAGGGAGGTATGATCTCGCCAGGAGAGTTTATTCCGCTTGCAGAGCAAACGGGGCAAATCATTCCAATGGGGCGCTGGATTATGCGTCAGGTGTGCCAAGATGCTGCAACCATGCTGGCTGCAGGCGGGCGTAGGGTGCCAGTAGCTGTCAATATCTCATCGCTTCAGTTTCGAAGAGAGGGATTTCTTGACGATCTTCGTCAGGCGCTAAGTGCTTCTGGCCTTCCACCCGAGTTTCTGGAACTGGAGGTTACCGAAAGCGTTCTGCTGGATGGGTCTGAGCAGGCCACTGAGCTGATCAATCAGCTCAACGCCATGGGGATTAAGGTGGCACTCGATGACTTTGGCACCGGTTTCTCCAGCCTGAGCTATCTGCGTGATCTGCCCATTCACAAGATCAAGCTAGACCGAGCCTTCATCAAGGACATCACGACCGACAAACGCAATGCCGCTATTGTGCAGGGGATTATCACCATGTCGCACCAACTGGGTCTGCTAGTGGTGGCCGAGGGCATTGAGGAGTTCAAACAGCAGCAGGATCTCGTCCGCCGTCACTGCAATCTATTACAAGGGTTCCACTTCGCCAGGCCTATGCCGTTAGAAGCCGTCATGCAAATGCCGGATCAGTTACCTGCATCTTCTCACGCCTGAGGTTTAGACCTCTGGCTCCATGTCTATTAGTCACAGGTTTCAGGCATACGGAAGCTCTAGACATAGCGAGGAAAGAAGGCGGCGGAACGTGTGTTATATCGAGCGTCATTACAAATGTTATGCAAATCAAAATATAACTTTCCGCTTGTGACTTAACCTTACTAGCCCTGCGATCACGCCCCATAAGAGGGAGTACAAGCACCATGATCGTGTAGATCAATTGACAATGGACACATTATGATTAGTTTATAGGGTCGCTTGGCACCTATCTGCAATCCACCGAATGTATCGCATTAGCAGGGGTAATCACCGTGGCATTTTCGTTGGATGATAGTACTGAACAGCTGGCGAATACCTTACCAGTGGTGGCCCGCCTATTTGATATTAGTGGCGCTGCAATTTCTTTATTCGATGACCATGACAGGTTGATTTACGGTAATGCCCACTACTATCAACTCATCTGTCATACGCAAGGGTCGCACCCCACTTGGCCGGATGTCGTACGTGACAACTACGCCAAGAGCCAGGGGCTAATTATAGAGACGGAGGATATTGAGTTATGGATTCGGTTGGCGCTCGCAAAACGACGCAAGCAAACCTATCGCCAGTTTGAAATTGATGCATGGGATGGCCGCTGGCTGCTGATGACAGAAACCCTGATTCCGGATGTTGGCCTGCTCGATATCGGTGTGGATATCACCCAGGCAAAGACCTTAACGACGGCATTAAAACGAGAATACCAGAACGCGCTGGTCAAAGCGGAAACCGACCCACTAACTGATATGGGCAATCGCCGAGCGCTAGAGCGTTTGCGAAAGATACTCGTGGGTAAGGGACGCCATTTTCAGGTGACTGCGTTGATGATCGATATTGACCAGTTCAAGCCCTACAACGATAGGCTGGGGCATTTGCAGGGTGACCTTTGTTTACAGCAGGTGGCCCTGGCGATTCAGAATAGTCTAAGAGAGTGTGAAGCTTACGCAATAAGATTAGGGGGTGATGAATTTCTGGTGCTACTACTGGATGCACCTTTATCAAAAGCACAGCAAGTGGCTCATCGAATTAGAAACAGTTTACTTAAAAGTGCCATTCCCCATCCTACGACAGATTCTGGTCTTGTTACCCTCAGCATGGGCCTTGCCAGCCGGGACATCATAGATCCAGAAGGCTTCTCAACGTTACTTAAAGACGCTGACGATGCGCTCTATGACGCTAAACGTAGTGGGCGTGACTGTATCAACGGCCTTAGAAATTGGTAGCATTGGTGAGTAATCGCTACCCACCTTACGTAGCTAGTACAGCCTGAGGCATAAATCAGCTGTGCCTTCTAGGCAATTTTAGTTGGCAATTTGATTGCTCAACTAACACTCCTGGCCGTGAGAAAACCACCAAAATTCATACTTGAGCCTTTAGGTGAAGAGAGCTTCGGGCGACCCTCCTGAGAAAGCTCTAACCAAGTTAACTAATATCCCTAATTGTTTTACGCTGTTTGAAAACATCCGTTGGAATGCCAAAGCGGTCTGAAAGTCCACAAATTTGGCGCCAGTTAAGATTACGTTTGCCGGACAAAATGGACGAAACAACAGACTGAGCGCCAATTTCAGGCAAATCATTTTGGGTAATGCCGTGTTCTTCCATAAGATAACGAAGCACATCAGTATCCTGCGCGACAGGCATGGGGCGTACACGCCCATCATATGCCTCAATAAGATCACCAAGGCGCGCCGCAAGGCTGGATAAATAATGATTTTCATCATCGCCAACCAAATTTAGAATTTCATCAAGAGCCTCCACTTTCTCGTCATACTCATCCTCTGATTCTGGCACAGAGAGAAGAGGTGCAATGTACTGCCAATGAGTAGCTGCTTGATCAAGAACGGCATTCATATCTTCACTCCTTCCACTTACTCTTGTCATATTCGGGATGATCGAGAATATGGCGGATAAAAACGCGCTTAGCGCGATAATGCACAGTTGCTATCAGGCGAATCTTATTGCCACCAATGTCAAAAACATGGAGGCTTCCCACCTTATCAGTTGCCGGAAAAATTTCTTTCATCTCAGCAAAGCTCTGGGGTTCGCTACCCTTCATGATGCGAAACCATGCATTTAAGGCGGTGGCCGACTGCGGCCATTTGTCTTTTGCTTCCCAAATACGTTTTTGTGTGACCACATGCATATGTAACCCCTTTCGCCTGGCTACATTATAATAGCAATTTGCTATATATAGCAAATTGCTATTATTTTTAAAATCAGTATTGGATGCTCTCCCTATAAAAAGACATACCCCACAGAAATACGGAGTATGTTGGTAGCATCTAGTAGACGATGTTCAATAAGAGTCACCAATGGCCCGATTAGGCAGTATTTTCCGAAGGGACTGACTCCCGAAAGGTATCCAATAGAGAGCTACGAAGCGTCGTCAGTAAGCTAAACGATAGACCAAGAATGCGGCTTTAGAGTCTGGTGAGGAGGTTCTCCTCAGAAGGCTTCCCAATCATGCGCCTTATTTGGTGAGTTACGCTGCAAAGCAGCTACAGATTTAGAGTGCATAAGAGAGGGAGAGGCAGTTTTAGCGCTGTCGCCACTGAGTTTGAAAGCCTCCACCAAGCGGGTAAGTCGGGTTGCCTCTTTTTGAAGGGAAGCCGCAGAGTCGCTAGTCTGCGAAACGAGGGTGACGTTCTGTTGTGTCGCGGAATCCATCTGAGTAAGAGCGGTACCTACTTGCTGAATACCCGCCTCTTGTTCGCGCACCGCCAGCGATATCTCATTCATTAGCCCTGACACCTGGCGAATCGCCTCTACTGTCTCCTGTATGCCATCGCCGCTACGCACTGCTTGCTCAGCGCCATTGGCGATACGCTGACTAATTTCCTCAATCATTTGTCGGATTTCTTTGGAAGAATCGGCAGTGCGGCTAGCTAAATTACGAACCTCACTGGCCACGACCGCAAATCCCCTTCCATGCTCACCAGCACGAGCGGCCTCTACCGACGCGTTGAGGGCAAGAAGATTTGTCTGGAAGGCAATGGAGTCGATCACTTTGACAATCTCGCCGACCTGGCGAGAGCTGGCCTCTAGTTCTCGCATCAACGTTACCGAATGCTGAACCTCCTGGATGCCCTTCTCGGCTTTCTCAGCCGCTTGGCTTGAAAGAGTGTCTGCATGACTGGCGGATTCACTGTTCTGGCGCACGATGGAAGATATTTCCTCCATGCTAGAAGCAGTTTCTTGCAGAGCGGAGGCCTGCTGTTCCGTTCGCGACGCTAGATCTTCGCTGCCAGAAGCAATTTGGCCCGAGGCATTATTGACATTGCGGGCACCGTCGCGCACCGCTTGGAAGCTCGTATCCATCCGAGCAATGAAGGCATCAAACTCGTAAGCCAACTCGCCGATTTCATCGCGCCGGTGACTCTCAATGCGAGCAGTGAGGTCGCCCTGACCTGCGGTAATGTCATGAATTCGCCCGCTGACCTGTCGAATCGCCCGAGACATCAGGTTGGGGCCAATCAGCGCGATGGCCAGGGTAGCCAGTAGTACCAGCGCGGTAAAACCCATCACCCAGCGCTGCTGTATGGCAACGCCTGCAAGAGTCTCACTCTCAAGAGCTAAACTACGCGCGTCTGCACTTTCACCAGCAATATTATAAAGCTCGCGCAAGGCATTAAAGGTTACCAAAAAGTCACCTTCCATCTGCGTCTCAGCGGTCTCAATATTTCCCTGACGATGAAGATCAAAAACCTCCTGGGCAGCTGTTTTCCAGGAATCGAAACGCGCTTCGAAGTCGCTAATTCCTTCGCTGACCTGTGGATAGGCATCGAGTAACGTAAGGAATTCACGCATTCGATCATAGGCCTGCTGCGCGTTCTCAAGGAAGGCATCATGCTGATCGCTAGCGGCCTGACTTTCCGGATCCTCACGCAAGACTTCTAATTCAGCTAATCGCGCCTGGTAAAGATCTCTATCGGCGTTAAGTACTGCTGAAACTGCCGGATTGAAGGAGCCGCTAAACGCAATCATACGCTCACGCATAGTCTGGACAAGCAGACTATCAATCACCACCACTGCCATCAGTGATAAGGCTACCAGTAAGAAAGCAAGCGTGTACTTCACATTGATCTTATGTAGCTTGTCCAGCATGGCATCACCGTTTAATTGTTATCGATTACCGTGGAGGCTGCATCTGTAATAAATAAAAACCTCGTTATAAAACAAATATCGGCCATATTTCTTAATAATTTAGGCATTTTGAAAAATAATAGTTGATGCAAGCAACACTAAAAATGACGACCCTATTTATAAATTATAAGTAATAAAAAATAGCCTTTATAACGATAAAAACCTAATCGATAATACATCAAGCAGCCAAATATCGTTGAACAACCGTTAGCCAGCTTCCTTAAATAATATCGACGCCGCCCAAATCATATATACTTTAGTATGATTTTATCTATACCGAACACGCATAGGGTATGCAAAAAAACATCTTAGTCGTTAAATATCATCACGCTCTGGCCAGCCAATACTTAATGAATACTGCGATGGTATGTTCATATGCCCTACGTCCACGATACGCTGACACGACTTCAGAAAAGCAGCCCTGCCCAATCCGAGTTTTATCAAGCCATCGAAGAAGTGCTTGAATGTCTACGCCCTCTATTAGAAAAGACCTCCTATTATCACCAACACAGCATCATTGAGCGGATAGTTGAGCCAGAACGGCAAATTATGTTTCGGATAAGCTGGGTAGATGATAGCGGGAGAGTACACGTTAATAAAGGCTATCGCGTTCAGTTCAACTCTGCCCTTGGGCCTTATAAAGGAGGCCTACGTTTTCATCCCAGTGTTACTTCCGGCACCATCAAATTTCTGGGTTTTGAACAAATCTTCAAAAATGCGTTAACCGGGTTGCCGGTCGGTGGTGGTAAAGGCGGTGCCGATTTTGATCCAAAAGGTAAGTCAGATAATGAGATCATGCGCTTTTGTCAGGCTTACATGACAGAGCTCTACCGCCATATTGGCCCCCAATGCGATGTCCCTGCAGGTGACATCGGGGTAGGTACGCGAGAAATTGGCTATCTTTTTGGTCAATATAAGCGGTTAACCGGTTGTTATGAAGGCGTGCTAACAGGCAAAGGGCTTAACTGGGGAGGATCGCTTGGCCGCAAAGAAGCGACGGGCTACGGAGCAGTTTACTTCGCGCAGAACATGTTAGCAGCACGGGGAGAAGAGCTTCGCAATAAAACCTGCCTGGTTTCCGGCGCAGGTAATGTCGCCATTTATACCATTGAGAAACTATACGAACTGGGTGCTAAACCGATCACCTGTAGCGACTCACGTGGGACTATCTACGATAAAAATGGTATTGATTTAGACTTACTCAAGCAGCTCAAAGAAGTGCAGCGCACTTCTTTAGAAGCTTACTTACACGAGCACCCTGACGCCCACTACATTTCTACTCTTGACTACCCCCAGGGTGGGCATGCCGTATGGCGTATTCAAGCCGATGCTGCGTTCCCCTGCGCGACCCAGAATGAGCTGACCGAAAGTGATGCGGACTTCATGCTCACCAATGGCATCACGTGTATTAGTGAAGGGGCCAACATGCCCTCCACGAAAGAGGCCGTCGATCTCTTTCTAAACGCTAAAATTGCCTATGGGCCTGGTAAGGCCGCTAACGCAGGTGGCGTCGCTACCAGCCAGTTAGAAATGGCACAAAATAGCAGTATGGAACAGTGGCCACTGGAAAAAGTAGACCAAAAGCTAAAACAGATTATGGCTAATATTCACCGGCAGTGCGCAGAGACTGCCGAGGAGTTTGGTGAAGCGACGAATCTAGTACTAGGAGCCAACATTGCAGGCTTCAGAAAAGTAGCTGATGCCATGATTGAACAAGGCGTCACCTGATCGTCTTTGTCTTGTAAACCGCTTATACTGTAACAAGTACGCAGTCCTTCCTTTATTGGGGAAGGGCTGTTTTTTATTGGCTTGAATTTATTGCTTTCTAAGGAGAGTAACGATGGGACAACGTCCTACTATTATTATTAATCGACTCGATGCTGAGCGTCTACAGCGCTTGATCGACAATGCATCCGATAAAGACATAGCCGTCGCTGAACTACTTGAGGAGGAGTTATCACGTGGGGAAGTCCGCGATCCAGAGGATATTCCTGATGACGTCGTCAGCATGAACAGCCAGGTTAGATTCACAGATCTCTCTCGTGGGACAAAGATGATTCGAACCCTGGTCTACCCGCATTCACTGGGAAGCGTCCCGGATGGAATCTCCGTAATGGCTCCCATTGGGGCTGCATTGATCGGGCTCAGAATCGGCGATATCATCGAATGGCCACTGCCTAATAATACCGAAACACGCTTACGTATTGATGCCATTTATTGGCAACCAGAGCGTGAAAAGCAATACCATCGATAGTGAGTGTTACGAAGAGTGCACTGGCCAATGACCCGCCAATGGCTCTTCTGTCACTGACCTATTGTTTAACGGTGATGACTTGGCACTTTGCGGAATGACTTACTTTGTGCGAAACGCTTCCAATGACGACGCCCGCTAAGTCACTTAATCCACGGCTCCCCATTACAATCGTATCTATACCCTGGTCATTGGCAGTATTGAGTATCACCCGCACCGGGTCGCCTTGTACCATTTGCTTTTCTACTTGCTGAGCACCCTGCTCTTGCGCTGACTGAGCAGCTTGCATCAGCAGCTGCTCTCCAGCTTTTTCACGTTCAGCAAGGGTAGCTTCAGTATTCAGAGCTCCAACACCCCACACTAGCGTGGTGGGATATGCTAAGGCTTCCGGGATGTGTAATAAATAAAGCGTTGAGGCATTTTCACTCAACAACTTACAGGCTACTGACAGCGCTTGTTGAGCATTTTCAGAACCATCGATCGGCACTAGTATGCGAGTATACATAGCTGATTCAATCCTATTCATGTGCTTTACTGAAACTAAAGTCTTAGACGATATTTAGCTTTTAAACAGTTAAATACTGGTAGCGTTGTAACCATTATTTCGCTGAATTAAAAAGACCCAAGATATACTGCTAAATGACGCCGGGGCTCATGTCACGCAAGTAATGCCCGCACGTCAGATTACAGCCAGCTTGAAAGCACCAGAATGACAAAACCAATATTATTTAAGTAGCCGCTCATACCTTGGAGGTATCATGGAACTACGCCACCTTAGGTACTTTTGCATTGTGGCTGAAGAGCTTAATTTTACCTCTGCTGCTGAGCGCTTACACATGTCTCAGCCTCCCCTTTCGCGCCAGATTAAGCAATTAGAGCAAGAAGTGGGTGCGGAGTTATTTGATCGAAGCTCTAGAGGCTTACGCCTCACCCCATCGGGTGTTTTTTTTCAGCAGCACGCTCTGCAGATATTAGAGAAAGTAGAAGTGACCATTGATGCGACAAGACACATGGCACGTAGCAAACGCGCCCTGTTCGGCATTGGCTTTGTGCCATCCGTATTTTACGGGCAGCTTCCTATGCTTGTTCGTGACTTACGCCGGATGGATAATGTGGAAATTTCACTAGCAGAACTTACGACGGTACAACAAATTCAGGCGCTTAAAGCTGGCCGCATTGATATGGGTTTTGGGCGTTTATGCATCGATGACCCAGACGTCGAACAGGAGATTCTCTTTGATGAACCGTTAATTGCAGCTCTATCCAGCGGGCATCCGTTAGCAGGCACGACTCCTAGTTGTGAAGAACTGGCTCGCTATCCACTAATACTCTTTCCCGCGAAACCACGGCCAAGCCTTGCGGATATGGTGTTAGGTATATTCCGACGCCAAGGCTTAAAGGTCGAAGTAGTACAAGAAGCAAACGAGGTTCAGACAGCACTTAGCTTAGTGGCCTCCGGTATCGGCATTACGCTGGTTCCAGAGCAGGTAAAACGCGTCCAACGTGATGGCATTTGTTATGTACCATTGGCAGACAAGACTATTACGTCACCTGTTATCTGCAGCCGTCGCCGCGGCGAAAAACCCTCTTCGCTAATGCTCGAAGCAAACGCTATTTTAGAGGTACTTGTCGAAAATCGCCGCTCTGGACGCTACCCCTGACGGGCCGAACGAAAACGACGGTGTAAGAGGTTGTAAGCAAGCGCCCCAACGACCACTCCCCAAAAAGCAGAGCCCAAACCTAAGAAACTAATTCCCGACGCCGTAGCGATAAAGGTAATCACTGAGGCCTCCAGATGATCTTTTTCGGCGGCAAACGCGCTGACATTGCTTGAAATAGCGCCAATTAGCGCTAAACCCGCCAGAACAGCAACAAATTCGCTGGGCAGCGAGGTAAAGAGCAGCACGATAGTGCCAGCAAAAGTGCCACCGATTAGGTAGAAGACGCCATTGGCCACTCCGGCCACGTAGCGTTTTTTGGGATCTTCGTGAGCTTCTTTGCTGGTGCAAATCGCTGCTGTAATAGCCGCAATCACCGTGGTGATACCACCGAAGAAGGCTGTCGCGAAAGAAGTCAGGCTGGTCAGTGTGACAATGGGCTTAGCCGCCGTGTTATAACCAGAACTGCGCATGATCGCCATGCCTGGTAGAAACTGGCCAGTGAGACTCACCAGTACCAGCGGGATGGCTAGGCTCAAGGTAGCATCCCATGTCCACACAGGACGGATAAACTGCGGCTCGGCAAGCTGTATTGAGACGCCCTCCAGGCTTGCGCCTTCTAAAACGACAGCCAAAACGACGCCAACTACCAACAAGAGCACCAAGCTGTATCGCGGCGTTAGCCGCTTAAATACTAGATAAGCGATAATCATACCAATCGCCAACGCTGGCACGCTCTCCAACGAGACAAAGATACCCACACCAAACTGGAACAGAATCCCCGCCATCATCGCGCTAGCAATACCGGGTGGAATCATCTGAATAATACGGTCAAAGGAGCCTGTAATACCGATCACGAAAATGATCATTGCTGCCGTTAAATAGGCGCCCACCGCTTCATTGAGTGATAACCCAGGGAACAGGGTCACTAGTAAAGCCGTCCCCGGGGCTGACCATGCGGTCACTACGGGTACCTTCAGCCAAAGGCTAAGTACAATACCCGAGACGGCTGCCCCCATAGAGATAGCCCATACCCAGGAGGTCATCATCGTGTCTGATATTTCAGCGCTCTGAGCCGCCTGGAAAAAGATAGCCAGCGGGCCAGAGTAAGAGATCAGCACGGCCACAAAGCCAGCAGTAATCGCCGGAATCGACCAGTCCTTATAAATGCGCATACAAAAGCCCTTGGTTATTAATGAAAACAATTGATATCGAAGTTAATTTCAAGCAGGTAACAGGCAACTGACTAATAAATAAAGTACCCACAGTAAAAAAGACCCGTACTGCAAAAGCAGTTACGGGCCAAGAGGATAACCATTATAAAATTGATAAAAATGGAAGCTTTAGCCGCTTTTCTTGGCAACTTCACGCGTAAAGATGAATTCAAAATCTTTGGTTTCAAAGATTGCCGAGACAACAACGCCCAACACTAATGCCCAGAACGTAGCGCCTATACCGAGAACCTGGATGCCGGACGCGGCGATCAGAAAAGCGAACAATGCTCCGATTTCATGCTTTTTACCGGAAAAGGCGATGGCCATGGATGAGGTGATCACGCGCATCAGTGCTAGCCCAGCGATAATGGCGATAAAGTAACGCGGCGTAGCTTCCAGCAGGCTTACGACATAACCGTAGAAAGGCGCGGCAACAACAAAGATAGCCCCGGCTATCACCGCTGCTACCCAGCGCTTGTCATGGTCCCCCGCCTCCGGCGAAGCACACACACCGGTCATCGGAGCCGCAATGCAGGTACTGTGTAGGTTGAAAAACGCCGACACCATGGTGCCTAACCCACCCACAGCGGTAATCGCGTTAGCAGGCGCATCTTTGTAGCCCATTCCTTTCACTAAGCCAACGCCTGCCGGTGTTTCCATACCGACCAGAATAATGGCGAGTGGTAGGCCATAGGTGAGGAAAGCCCCAAAGGTAAATTCAGGCATGATGAATTCAGGAAAGCGTATGGTTGCTTCAATGCCTGATAGGTCAACGCCGGTTGCTATCAGATAAAGAATTCCCGCCAACATTGCCACAATAAGTGGCGGAACCTTACGAAACAGCCGTGCGGAAATGAAGAAAGCCAGTATCATGATGGAGGCTGGCACAATAGCACTCTCCAGCGGTTTCACCATGTTGAGACCAAAACTGAGCAACATACCGCCCACCATACCCATGACAATCGGCATGGGTATTAAACGCATGACGATACCCATCACCCCGGTCACACCAGCAACCAGTGTTATAGCCCCCGCAATTAGGCTAGCCCCTAACGCAGCTTCCAAGCCTATGACAGGAATGACCGCTGCAAACATTAACGCCCCGGGGATGGAGTTAGCCATTGGCAGTGGCAAGCGATAATAAGCTGGCATGAAAAGCCCAAACAGACCATTGATCATCAGATAACTGATCACCCATATCATAATAAAGGAGGAGTCGAGGCCGGCAGATGTGCCGACGCTAATGTGAACGACCCCAACGCTGAGTCCTAAGATTCCCGCGACCAAGCCCGTACTGGCATTGTCGGCATTGAGGTCACGCAGAAAATCGCGGGGCGCATGCCTTAGGCTTACGCCTTTCTCAATATGTTTCACGGCATTCTCCAGGGGAATTATTGTGCTTAGAGTTATAAGAAAATTATTTCGTTATAGTTATTTGTCTCTAGCCAAACAGCCTGCTGTTAGCCGAGATCGCCACCTGCTACGGGCAGTACGCTACCGGTGATATAACTGGCCTCGTCAGACGCCAGGAACAAAATAGGCGAGACCATTTCATCTAGCGTGCCATAGCGACTCATCAAGCAACTCTGCTTGGTTTGGTCGATATGCGCCTGAAACCACGCCTTTTCTGTCTCGTTACTCGGCGTCGGCGTGCCTCGCGAAATACGCCTTGGCGGTGCCTCGGTGCCACCGGGAGCCGTGGCAACAACGCGGATACCATACTCGGCGTACTCAAACGCCAATGACGCGGTCAACGCATTGATGCCGCCCTTCGCTGCCGAGTAAGGAATACGGTGAATACCCCGCGTCGCCGCTGAAGAAACATTAACAATGACACCACCGCCCTGATCGACCATGGTCGGCAGCGCTGCTCGGCAGCACCATAATGTGGGCATCAACGAGCGATTGATCTCTGCCACAATTTGCGATTCGGTAAATTCAGTAAACGGCTTAAAGTTAATCGCGCCGCCGACGTTGTTAACCAAAACATCGATACGATCAAAGTGAGCGAGCGTTGCCTGCATCACTTTTTCAGCGCCTTCCCATGTCTCTAGGTCGGCTTGCACCGCGATAACTTCGCTCCCCTGTTTGCTGATCTCTGCCACAACCTCATGAATTTCATCAGCGCGGTCCACTAGCACCAGGCGCGCACCTTCAGCGGATGCACGCTCAGCAACCCGATGCCCAATCCCTTGAGCAGCACCGGTGACCACCATTACCCGGTCTTGAAAACGGGGGCCGTCAAAACATTGATAGCTCATGCGCTCTCTCCCACTTGGTTCGGGGTGAACTTCTCATAGTGGAAGCTCTGCGGCTCAATGCCTTCAGCGTCGAAATACTTCAGCACGGCATCCACCATGGGGGGCGGGCCACACAGGTAAACGTCGATATCACCGTCGTGCATTACCTCGGCGTCCATGTGATGCGTTACATAACCTTTCCGCGAATGATCGCTTGCCTCATCGACCACGACGGTGGCGTAGGTGAAGCTAGGCAACTTTTCGGCGAAGGCATCTAATGCGTCGGTTTTGACAAGGTGATCATCTTTATTGACGCCGTAAATCATATGGATCGGTGCGTCACAGCCCTTCTCAACCAGTTGCGCCAACATAGACAAGAACGGAGCCAGACCCGTACCACCGGCCAACATCAGCACTGGACGCTTCACTTCTCGCAGATAGAAGCTGCCCAGCGGGCCGGTCAAGGTAAGCTTTTCGCCCACCGCCGCCCGCTCGGTTAGGTAGCCACTCATTACCCCATTGGTAATGTTGCGAATTAGGAAGGTAGCGCGCTTATCGCCTGGCAGTGAGCTGAAGGAGTAAGAGCGATGCACCTCAGTGCCGGGCACATCAATATGGATATATTGTCCCGGTAAAAAGGCAAGGCCCTCTTCATCATCCAGTTCAACCGCTAGCTCAATGCTATCCTCAGAAAGCTGCTCCACTGCAGCTACCGTGCCCTCAACCTTCCCTACCTGTGTTTTACACAGCGTGGACGCCACGGACACTTGGATAACACAGTCCGACGAAGGCACCATCTGGCAGGTAAGCACTTGGCCTTCAGCGGCTTCCTCATCGGAAAGCGCATCCTCCAGGTACTCATCACCCATATCGAACTCGCCCTGTTCGCAGTGTCCTTTGCAGGTGCCACATACACCGTCAGAGCAGTCCATGGGTAGGTTAACTTTCTGCCGGTAAGCGGCGTCGAGAACGGTCTCCCCTTCTTTACAGCCGATAAACCGGGTCACGCCGTCCTCGAAGTTGAGGGCAATGGTATAGCTCATGGTTACTCTCCTCTCGCATCAAGTCACACGTGGTACACGTCGATGACCTGATGGATATAGTCGTTATTCAACTGCACGACTTTTCTTGTGATTAATGGGGTCTCACCCGATACGTCCAGGGTGTAAAAGCACGTGCCAAAGAAGCTGTCGGTCTTCTTGTAGCGGTGGTTGAGCGTGTGCCAGTTAAAGCGCAGTTCCAACGTGTCGCCGTCTTGGGACAGGATCTCCAGGTTGGTCACCTGGTGAGTGGTGCGCGGTTCCGGCGTGCTCGCCCCGCTGCGTTCGGTCTTGATCCGATAAACGCGGTCTTCTAGCCCTTCGCGGTTGGGGTAGTAGATCAGCGAGATCTCACTGTGCGGATCCCGGGTGAGCTGGTCGTCGTCGTCCCAGGCGGGCATCCAGAACTCTGCGTCTTTGCGATACAGCGCAAGCCATTCATCCCACTCGCGGTCATCAAGCAGGCGACCTTCGCGGTACAAAAATGCTTGGATGTCGTGATAACTAATGCTCATGGCACTTCTCTCCTCTTGTCAGGCGCGGGTCGCTTAGGCGGACGCGGTGGCGATAAACTGGCTGCGTTCTTTGTCGATGGCGCGCAGCATTTCGTCGACCCAATGCTTGTGGTGCAGCACGTAGAGGCCTTCATCTTCCGGCGAGGCGCCGCTGAGCAGGGGTTTCATGTCGATTGCCTGGGCGTCTTCATCGGCGCCTTCGATCCACTGTTGGGCCCCGCGGGAGAGGTCGTTCCATTCGGCCTGCGCGCCGTTGTAGCCTTCTTGGCAGGCGCGGAACTCTTCGAGATCGTCGGGGGTGCCCATGCCGGAGACATTGAAGAAGTCTTCGTACTGGCGAATGCGTACTTCACGGTTTTCAGCGGACTCGCCTTTGGGGGCAAAGCAATAAATCGTGACTTCGGTTTTGTCCACGGCAATCGGACGAATCACGCGGATTTGCGTGGAGAACTGATCCATCAGGTAGACGTTTGGGTAGAGGCACAGGTTGCGCGTTTGGTTAACGATAGAGTCGGCGCGGGCTTCACCCACCTGTTCTTGGATCCAGTCTTTGTTCTGGTAAACCGGGCGCACTTCGGGATTAAGCAAGCGGGTCCACAGCATCATGTGGCCGTGATCAAAGGAGTAGAAACCGCCTTTGCTCTTCGACCAGCCGTCGGCGTCCACCGCTTTGGTGCCGCCAGCGTCGTAGTTGCGACGCTCCATGGTGGAAGCGTAGTTCCAGTGCACGGAGCTGACGTGGTAGCCGTCGGCACCGTTTTCGGCCTGCAGTTTCCAGTTACCGGTGTAGGTATAGGAAGAAGTACCGCGCAGGATTTCCAGGCCTTCGGGGGCTTGGTCGACGATGTTGTCGATGATCTTGGTGGTTTCGCCGAGGTGCTGTTCGAGCGGTTGAACGTCGTCGCTCAAGCTGCCGAATAGGAAGCCTTTATAGTTCTCGAAGCGCGCTAGGCGCTTGAGGTTGTGGGAGCCGTCCTGTTTGAAGTTATCGGGATAGGCACCGTTCTTCTCATTTTTGGCTTTGAGCAGTTGGCCGTCATTTTTGAACGTCCAGCCATGGAACGGACAGGTAAAGGTGCCCTTGTTGCCACGCTTGCGACGGCACAAGGTCGCGCCACGGTGGGCGCAGGCATTAATCAGGCCGTGCAGCTCACCCTGCTTATCGCGGGTAATCACAATCGGCTGGCGGCCAACGGTGGTGGTGAAGTAGTCACCCGGTTCGGCAATTTGGCTCTCGTGGGCCAGGAACACCCAGTTGCCTTCGAAGATGTGCTTGAGCTCAAGCTCAAAAAAGGCGGGGTCGGTGAACATGCTGCGGTGGCAGCGGAAGATGCCGTTATCTGGCTCGTCTTGGACGGCACCGCGCACGCGGGCTTCGAGCTGATCAAGTGTCGTGGTCATGATCTCTCTCCTATGATGTCTAGTCGCTGTGAGGCATTAAACTTTGGCGGTACCGGCGAGCTGGCTGGCAAGGTCTTGTTCGTCTTCTTTGGCCCGCGGACGGGCGTGACGGACTTGCAACTCGGCGGCGTCGGTTTGAGCGAGTTCCACATCGAACACGACGTGAGAGAACGGGCCCTCCAGGTCGCGCTTAGCGATCTCGGCCGGGTCTTCGATTCGTTCGGCGGGCACCACCAGCTCTTCGCGGGTGGCGAAAGCAAAGTCGTCAAAGGTGTAGGGATCGCCCGCCAGATTGATCTGGGTGGTCAAGTGCTGGTGGCCCGGGGCGGAGACAAAGTAATGGATATGCGCCGGGCGCTCGCCGTGACGGCCTAGCGACTTGAGCACCACATCGGTCGGTGCACCTTCGGGTACGCCGTAACCGGAGGGGATAATACTGCGTGCGGTGTAGCGACCGTCGCTGTCCGCATAAATCGTGCGGCGCAGGTTGTACTCGGATTGCGAGGGATCAAAGAAGGAGTAGCCGCCTTTGGAGTTAGCGTGCCAGATCTCAACCTTGGCACCGGCAATCGGCGTGCCGTCGACATCACGCACCTGGCCCGTCAGCCACATGGTCTCACCGTCGTTATCTTGCCCGTCGTCCAGACGGGCAAAGCCGTCGGCTTCCGGGGCACCGGCCACGTAGAGCGGGCCTTCGATGGTACGCGGGGTACCGCCGATACGATGGGCTTCGGCATCGATGGCGTCTTGGCGCATATCAAGGAAGTGGTCAAAGCCGAGCCCTGGCGACAGCAGGCCAAACTGGGTCTGGCTGCCCAGCGCATTGAGCAGGTTGACACCGGCCCAGTACTCTTCTTCGGTGACATCGAAGTCGTCGATCAGCTTGAACAGATCGCCGACCAGGCGATGGACAATTTGCTTGGCGCGGTCGTTGCCGCCGGTTTGGTCGAAGCCAGCCACGGTTTTGATAAAGTCTTGGACTTCGGGGGTATCAAATATCTTCACGGTCATGGTGACATCCTCTTTTTATAGGGTGTTGTTTTGTTAATAAGAACTGGCGTGCTACATGCTTATTAGCTGTCGTCGTCACGCACCGAAGAAGGGTGGCGACAGAGTGGCTTGACGCTAATTTCCATATAAGGAAATAGCGGTAGGTTACTGACTAGCTCTTGCAGCTCGGTATTATCTTCAACGTCAAAAATGCTGACATTTGAGTAGCTGCCTGCCACTCGCCATAAGTGACGCCATTTGCCCTGACGCTGTAAGTCTTGCGAATACGCTTTTTCGGTCGACTTAATCTTCGCCGCTTGCTCTGCGGGCATATCGGGCGGCAACTTAACGGTCATCTCTACTTGAAACAGCATACGTTTCTCCTCTTAGAACGCGGGTGAACGCAAATAATGTCTTTACTTACACGGCGTTTATTTGCGCGCGTAGTGAGCCAGCTTCTCTTCGTCAAGCGTCATACCCAGCCCCGCGCCTTGCGGTAGTTCCACGCCGAACTCGGTGTAATTGAGGGGTTGAACGACAATGTCGTCCTTCAGCAGTAGTGGGCCGAACATCTCAGTGCCCCAGGCCATTTCCGGCAGGGTCGCCCAAGCATGCAATGAGGCAGCCGTGCCGATGGTGCCCTCAAGCAGCGTGCCGCCATATAGGCCAACCCCAGCCGCTTGCGCGACATGAGCCAGCTCCAGGACGCCATGAATACCACCGGATTTAGCGATCTTCAGTGCAAAGGCACCACTAAACCCGCCACCCACGAGATCTAGACCATCGCGGGCATCTTGAACGGCCTCGTCAGCCAGCATTGGCACGTTGAAACGGTTAGCTAAGCGAACTAAACCAGCATGTTCGCGTGCGGGAATGGGCTGCTCAATTAGCTCAATATCGGCATCCTGCAGCGCCTGAACCCCCCGCACTGCCGTGGATTCGTCCCAGGCCTGATTAACATCAACGCGAACACTGGCACGCTCACCCAGCGCTTCTTTTATCGCCGCTACATGACGTACGTCCTGATCAAGCGGATTAGCACCAATTTTCAATTTGAAGTCACAGTGGCGACGCTGCTCTAATCGCAGCAGTGCTTCGTCGATATCTTTAGCGGTGTCTCCGCTGGCCAGCGTCCAAAGCACGGGGAAGTGTTGTTGTTGAGCGCCGCCAAGAAGGTCAGCGATACTCAAGCCCAAGCGCTTGCCCTGGGCATCTAATAACGCGGTTTCTAGCGCTGACTTGGCGATCATATTGCCGCGGGCATGGCGGTTAAGCCGGGCGCGCAGCTGATGGACATTGTGAGAAGGCTGACCGATCAGTAGCGGTGCCAGGTAGGTATCAATGTTGCGTTTAATGCTCTCCGGACTTTCCGGGCCATAGGCCAAGCCACCAATGGTGGTACCTTCGCCGAGCCCTTCGATCCCGTCGGAATGGCGCATACGCACAATGACCATCGTTTGGCAGGCCATAGTGGTCATGGAAAGTTTATGAGGACGAATGGTCGGTAAATCGACCAGCAGCGTCTCAATGTGTTGGATGACGGTTGACATGGTGGCTCCGGCGTCTGGCAATCATTTAACTGAATGTCAGTCTGATAGGCGTTAGGAGACGCAACCAATATTGTTTAAGTGCCTTTTCATACCTAAAAGGTATTGCCAACCGGTTATTCGCGATGCTGCTTATTGCTCATCCTTCGCTTTTGTTTAAATTTAAACCTTGTATTAAAACTAATAACACCATGTTTTTTATAATCTTATAGCTCAAATAAGCCATTGAATTTATAGAAGCCAATAAAAAAGCGGTGCAGCTCACGCTGCACCGCTAATAGATAAATAAGCATAACCGCTTTAAACGTTGAGTCGAAAATGCTGTAACGCCTCCCCCCGCCATGCCACTCAGGACAGTCGCTTACCACAACTAACCCGGCGCCCGCACAAAATAAACAGACAAATGATGTTTGCGACAAAAGAATAATACTGGCCGCTTTCTGAGCAAATAGGAATATTGCGTCCCTCATTATTACTTGAATTCAGGACTGCCAGTTTAAAAGCATGCTCTCAGCCAAATATCTCCGCAGCCATTTGGATAAAATTATCGAGCACCGGCGATACATTACCCGCTCGCCACGCTAGCCACAGCGGCATATCACAGGCCGTTAACTCATCTAGCTCGATAAAATTGATGCCGGGCATGGGATGGCAGCGACTGGCAGCGGGCACAATCGCCACACCTAACCCTGCCGCCACCATACTCAGAATGGTGATGTTATCAGCGCCATACTGCACCACCCGGGGCTCGAAATTTAGGCGTGAAAAGTGCGCAACCACCCGGTCGTAATAGACCGGTGAAATGCTGCGGTACCCCCATACAAATTCAGCCTCGGCAAGCTCCGCTAGTTTTGTCGGCGGCGATTTAGCCCAAGTCGATGTGGCAGGCACGGCGAGTATCAGGTGATCGTGCTGCAATAGACGTGCCTCGATACCCGACGGGACATGATCATCGTGATAAATAATACCCACATCAAGACTGCCCTGTTGCAGCTTCTCTAACTGCGGCCCGGAAAGTAACGGAAAGACATCCAGCGCCACATTTGGATAGCAGCAACGGTAACCGCCCATGAGTTTGGCGACTTCGGTTACCCACAAATGCGTTACCGTTACGCCAAGGCCCAGCTTACCCGTTTGACCACTGCCCAGCGCCAGCAAGCGCGCTTTGATATTAGCACGCTTATCTAGCATCCGTGTGGCTTCGCTATAAAGCGCTTCACCCGCCACCGTCAGACGAACACCACGCGCGTGGCGATCAAGAAGCTGAGTACCTATGTCCTCTTCCAACAGCCGCATCTGCCGCGTCAGCGCTGGCTGCGCAACATGCACTTTGCGACTAGCGGCAGAAATCGAGCCGGTCTCCACAACGGCAATAAAATACTCTAGCTGACGAAACTCCATAGGCTGTTTATCACCTCACAAACGTTTGTGCATCCGCATTTCTAGGCACCTCCAATAACTACCAAACCCGATGAACATACCGCCATATCATACCCAGATGATATGGCTAGCATCTAAAATCTATATTTTTGGTATCCCAGTCCTTGTTTCATAGTGCAGAAACAACCCAAAAACAAGACTCGCCATGGCGAGCAGGAAACTCCTATGAACAAGACCTACCACCTTCTTACGGGGCTGCACTTTGCGGTGTGCACCCTGGCGATGATCTGGCCCGGCGCTCTGATCGCCAATCGTATCGAACCCACCGTGCTCGGACTTCCCTTTCTATTTTTCTGGTACATCCTGTGGATGCTGATTCTATTTATCGGCATGTGGGTAGCCTTTGTCGTTCGCCACGGAGGTGGACGCCATGAATGATTCGATCATTGTTGTCGGCATCACTCTGACCTATCTCGCCTTGGTTCTATGGGTGGGGCTTCGCGCTCGCGGTCAGGAAAACTCCAGCTTGGAAGGCTATGTCGCGGGCGGTCGTCACGTGGGCGTAGTGATCTTGTTCTTCATTCTTGGCGCTGAAATTTTCTCCGCCTTCGCATTCCTGGGTGCACCGGGATGGAGCTATCAGCACGGTGCGCCAGCCTTCTATATCCTCGCCTACCTATCACTGGTTCCCATCACCATCTGGGCCATGGGGCCGCGCGTAGCCAAGCTGGGTCGCGAGCGAGGCTACCTCACCCAAGGCGATATGATTGCCGATCACTACCAAAGCAAATCGCTGGGCATGTTGGCCGGCGTCATTGGCGTGTTAGCACTGGTGCCCTACCTCACCATCCAGATTGCCGGTGCCGGTCTGCTGTTTCAGGCGGCAACTGATGGGTTAATACCCTTCTGGCTGGGTGCGCTGCTGGCCTTCTTAGTGGTTGCCGCTTATGTCTTCTGCAGTGGCCTAAACGGCATCGGCTGGACCAACCTGATCCAGGGCATCATGATGATAGCCATCGCGTGGTTCCTGGGACTTAGTATCTCCGAACGCCTCTACGGCGGCGTGGGAGAGATGTTCGGTCAGATCCAAATGAAGATGCCCGAATACCTGACCATGCCCGGTGCCACCGGCATGAACTGGGGTTACTTCAGTACCGCGGTGCTGGTCAGCGCGTTCGGCGGCGCCATGTGGCCGCATTTGTTTATGAAGTTCTATTCGGCTGATAGCGGCAAAACACTGCGCAAAGTCAGCGTCTTTTATCCCCTCTACGCCTACCTGCTGGTGCCGCTGCTGTTTATTGGCTTTGCTGGCATCTTAGTGTTTGCGGATACCCCTTTAGAACGCTCCGATACGGTGCTGCTACGTATGGTGATGGACGTGGCCAACTTCTCGCCCTGGGTTATCGGCTTAATGCTTTCAGGGGCGCTGGCCGCCGCTATGTCGACCGGCGCCAACTTAGCTCATACCGCTGCGGTGGTATTAGTCCGCGATGTGGTCGGCCCCACCATGATGAAAGGCGCCAGCGAAAAGGCGGTCGTCAGCGCAACACGCTGGAGCGTTCTCGGTCTGTCGCTGATGGCGTACCTGTTTGCCCTAGCCAATCCGTCATCGCTGGTGCTACTCCTGCTCGGTGCTTATGGGTTAATTGTCCAGCTATTCCCTATGGTAATCGGCGCGCTGTTTATGCCGCAGCTGCGCCGCGCCAGCGTTATGGCGGGTGCTCTTTTCGGCAGCTTGGCCTACCTGTTGATGGAGTTCGCCTGGAGCTCACCTTTTGGTTGGCACGCTGGTGTATGGGCAATGCTGCTCAACGTCGTTGTTGTGTTGGCTTGGCAGTGGCTCGTCAAGCCCACTGTTACTGACCCCACACCTTCCCATTCTTAATAAGTGCCAGGAGAACAGCATGAGTAACCAGACCGGACGTTTAAATTTAAAGAGTGCCATCGCCACTCAGGTAGAGGCAGCATTCGACGATATTCAATCACTCTACCGTCAGTTGCACCGAACCCCCGAGCTGCCCTTTCAGGAACATAAGACCAGCGCACGGCTCGCCGACGCTTTGGAAAGTTTCGGCTATGAGGTGACCCGCAACGTTGGCGGTACGGGTGTTGTGGCATTGCTACGCAACGGCGAGGGCCCCACGGTCATGCTCCGCGGCGATATGGATGCCTTACCCATCAAGGAAGAGACGGGGCTAGATTTTGCCAGCTGTGAAACGGCTATCTCAGAAAATGGTAGCGAAGTGCCATTGATGCATGCCTGCGGACACGACCTACACAGCAGCTGCATTGTCGGCACCGCGGCCGTCATGGCAGGACTGAGAGAGCAATGGACCGGCACCTTGATGCTGATTTGTCAGCCCGCCGAGGAGATATTTGGGGGGGCAAAAGCAATGCTTGATGACGGTCTCTATACGCGCTTCCCGCGCCCAGACATTATTCTTGGCCAGCACAATATGCCCGCTCTTGCTGGTACCGTCGGACACCGCGCGGGTAGCGCTATGGCCGCTTGCACCAATTTGGCCGTTACCATACACGGTAACGGGGGCCACGGCTCCATGCCCGCCCAAACGGTGGACCCAGTGGTGATTGCCGCCCACGTGGTCACCCGCCTGCAGACCATCGTTGCTCGCGAGGTTCCGCCGGAGGAGACCGTGGTGGTCACCGTGGGTAAGCTTCACGCTGGCACCCAGGCCAACATTATTCCGCATTCTGCAGAGCTTGAGATAAATATCCGCAGCTTTGATAACGCTTTACACCGCAAGGTGGTTGAATCTATCGAGCGTATCATTCGCGCTGAGTGCGACGCTGGGCGAGCGCCCAAGCCACCAACATTTAATGTGCTCAATGAAACCATCGCCTTGGACAACAACACAATGGCGGTTGCACATATACGCCGTGCCCACGCTGAGCATTTCGGTGATGCCAACCTTTATGACATGCCACGGCTTAATGGCAGCGAGGATTTCCCGTTTTTCGGCAACGCTGAAGCAGGCGCTTTCGGCGGCGAGGATATTCCCTACGTCTATTGGTTTATTGGAGCGACTCCCGCCGAGCGATGGGCGGACACGCCAGGAACGAGCGTATCTCAGAAGATGCGCCACCTTGAAATGCCGCACTCACCTTACTACTTCCCGGGCAACGACGTGACACTGCGCACTGGCATACAAGCTATGGCAACAGGCGCTCTGGCATATCTAACCTAGCGCCGCCGCGGTTAAAAACTTTACTGGTAGGCTCTATCCCGCACCACTGGCAGCAGCAAACATCTTCACGCGCTTTTCAAACCAAGCATCTCACGTGTTTGCTGCCAGGTTGCCACAGGGCGCTGGTACTTTTCACATAAGTCTACGGTGCGCTCAACCAACGCTGCGTTAGAAGGTGCCAACGTATTACTGTCTAAGCGCACATTATCTTCAAGCCCAGTGCGGGTATGCCCGCCTGCCGCAATCGACCACTCATTAAGCAGGTATTGATTGGCACCAATGCCTGCGCCACACCACTGTGCATCTGGCGCTAGCCGCTTGAGCGTCTCGATATAGAAATCAAAGGTTGGCTTATCCGCGGGCATCGAATTCTTTACGCCCATGACAAACTGGACATAGAGCGGCGTCTTTAGCTTGCCTTGCTTGGAAAGGTTCACTGCTTGGTGGATATGCGACAGATCAAACGCTTCGATCTCAGGCTTAACGCCGTACGTCAGCATCTCATCAGCAAGCCACTCCACCAACTGCGGCGGATTCTCGTAAACACGATTAGGGAAATTGTTGGACCCCACCGAGAGGCTGGCCATATCAGGCTTGAGCGGCAGCATGCCGCCACGTGCCTCTCCGGCGCCAGAGCGCCCGCCGGTTGAGAGCTGAATGATCATGCCAGGGCAATGCTTCTTGAGCCCTTCCATCAAACGACCAAACTTCTCCGGATCCGATGTAGGCGTTTGATCATCGTTGCGCACGTGGCAGTGAGCGATAGTCGCTCCGGCTTCAAATGCCGCCTGGGTACTTTCTATCTGCTCGTTGACCGTAATCGGCACAGCAGGATTGTTCTCTTTGCGGGGTAAGCTGCCAGTAATGGCGACGCAGATAATGCATGACTGAGACATAAACACCTCACTTTGTTCTTATTGCGAACATAAATTTGTATTGCGAACAAAATAGACTGGATATTTACTAGCGTCAAATCGAAATCACCGCCAATGATGTTGTTCGTCATATTTTAGAAAGAGACATCGAAAACCAGAGGAACAATGGTGTAGAGCGCGGCCATAATCACCAGCAAGCCAATAATGTTGAGCCAGATACCTGCCCGAATCATGCTTTTGATGGGAAGATCCCCTGTTGCGAAAGCCACCGCGTTGGAAGGTGTTGCGACTGGCAACATAAAGGCGCAGCTCACGGCAAAGGTAACCACGATGGTCATCAGGAAGGGCTCAATGCCCAGCCCAACGGCGATAGATCCCATGATGGGAAAGAAGGCAGCTGCCGTCGCCGTATTGCTGGTTAGCTCGGTCAATAGGATGATCACGATAGCGGTTATGGCTAGAATCAAAATTGGCGGCAGTCCCGACAATTCCGAGACGCTCTCGCCAACCCAGGTGCTTAAACCGGTGGCGGTGAATTGGGCTGAAAGTGTTAGGCCACCACCGAATAGAATCAGTACTCCCCAAGGCACGTCCCGCGTAGCCGACCACTCCAGCAATGCCCCTTTTCCTTTAGAAGCAGGAATTACAAACATTAGAATTGCCGCGAGAATCGCCACACTGGTGTCGTTTATATTGGAGAGCCAAGGCAGTGCACCCTGCACTAGGGGAATTCGCGCGATTAATGGCAAAAATACCCAGCAGAACACTGCACCGGCAAAGACCATCAATACACGCGACTCTTCAGACGATAGACGGCCCATCCCTTTGAGCTCTGTCTCAATCATCGCCCGCCCTCCCTGAATATTCTCAACTTCCGAGCGGAACACCAGCTTGTTAAGAACTAGCCATGCCAGTATCAACATAGTGAAGGAGAACGGCACACCCACTAACATCCAGTGGCCAAACCCGATGCTAAGCCCGTGGGTGTCTTCCATGTAGGCACGCATCAACGCCATAGGCGGCTGGCCGATCAGCGTAGCCATGGAGCCGATGGTGATGGCATAGGCAATGCCCAGTAGCACAGCAGCAGAAAACTTGGGCGTGTCATCACCGTTTCCCAGTGACTTCACTAAGGCAATAATTGACCCACCGATTGGCACCATAATCACTGCGGTGGCTGTATTGCTAACCCACATAGTGATAAACCAGCTAGCGAACATCAGGCCGAAGACGATTTGAGCGGGCTTGGTGCCCACGGTAAGCACCGTCAGTAGCGCGAAGCGGCGATGTAAATTCCAGCGCTGCGTTGCTAAGCCCAGCAGTACGCCACCCAATACTAAAAAGACAATACTGTGGGCATAGGGCGAGGCGGTCTCGCCGACCGAGGCAATATCGAAAAAAGGGAACAGAACGAGCGGCAACAGAGATGTGGCAGGAATAGGGATCGCCTCAGTCATCCACCAAGTGGCCATCAGCAAAGCAATGCCCGCCACAAGACGAGCATTGAAGGCCAGTGTTTCAGGCAAAAGGGAAAAAACACCCAGGCCAATAAGGATACCCAATACAAGAGAAACCGTTTTAAAAGCCGAGACTTCCGAGTAGGACGCCCGTTCGACGGCCTCAATGGTTTGCGACATGATCGTTACCTGCATAGCAATATCAGTGCAGGTGAGTGTTACGTTTGGGCGGTTGCGCTACCAATACCTCTCGGGTTGATTTGCATACCTAATTGAGTAAATTGATATGAATACAAAAAGCGCTACATGAATAATTAAATCAGCCAGTTAATGATAAAAAAGCTATTATTTTGGTACCTAATTTATTCGTAACTGTCACAAGGAATAGGGGGTATCCAGCTTAATTACGACGTATAGTTTACGACTAATGGATGCTCTAGCACTGGCGCTTTTACCAGCTACATACGAGGATTACCTGCATGCGTGTAGATACTGCCATCTCCAGCCGCAAATCGGTTCGCCGTTTTCTCTACACCCCCTCAAGCGCGCAACGATTATGCACATATTGCAGATTGCTAGCCGCACGCCCAGCGGTAGCAATATCCAGCCGTGGAAAGTGCATGTGGTGGCGGGTACTGCTAAAGACTAGCTATGCCAACGGTTATTAGACGCCGTTGATCACAGCAAAAGCGATCCACCCGAGTATCACTACTACCCGCTGAACTGGTTTGAACCCTACCTGGCGCCGCCGTCGCTGTGGCTTTGGGCTGTATGCAACGCTTGGCATTAGCCGCGACGATAATATTCGTCTCGACGCCACCGCCCGGGCCGCCTTCATACTCAAGCAGCCGTTGGCTATTCTCATTAAATACCAGCCCTTATACATTATGATGCCCAAAGCTGTAGATATTTTAATAAAGTCAACTTCACGCATACGGCATAACCATAGACTTGAAGCCAGAGGGGTTCCCCATTCAGGCGCAATCTTCGGTGATTCATGTTGTAATGCGATATGGTATTTAGGGGATTATAAGCGATGGAGAGGCAACTCTAGCGCTGGCAATACTGAGTTTGAAAGCTCCCATCAACCGAGTGAGCCGGGTTGCCTCTTTTGAAGGGAGGCTGTAGAGCGCTTGTCTAAGAAATGAGGATGACGTTCTGTTGTGTAGTGGTACCTACCTGCTGTATACCCACCTCTTTCTCGCCCATGGACGGCTGCTTTTTTTATGATTCAATTTATCGTCGGAACTCAATCATCTGAATTTATATACACTATGCAGCACATTATTGTGCTGCATATTGATTATAAAGGTCGGATTAACCTTTTAAACTTTTAAACTTATTAACACCTTCGCTTTAGAGGCGTTTTCTCGTTCTGCATAGAGCGATAGCTCATCTGTTACTTGAGCGCCCAGCGCTTCTTCAAAGGCATCGCGATTAGCATTCCCGGCATAAGTTTCGCTCTCCGAGCCGCCCAGGTTCGACTGGAAAATACCCGCCGCACTGACTGGTAAAAAGTCTTCATAAGTAATCGGCTGTGCTTCCACTAGGCCCTGTGCGATTAACGCATTAATATCGGCACTACCATCACCTTTAGCGACCTGCCCTTTCTCAGTCAGATGATAGTGAAAATACGCTAACGCCTCACAGCGCATTGCCTCGTCGTTATCAGGAAACTTGGCAAATACGTTTTTCATAACCGTTTGGTGGGCGTCGTTATCCAGTCCTGCAGTTTGCTTGCGACCTTCATTAAGCAACTGGTCGTAAAGCGCACGACCTTTAGGCGTTAGCGCTACACCACGCTGCTCAATTTCACCAAAACGAGCGGTGTGGGTGCCTTGCGCATCACCGGCAAAGCGAATTGATTCTTCTAATGCTTTAAAGCTGGTTTGGCGTAGCAAAATGGGGCACTCACGGCGCGGCGGCCCTTCAATGACGGCTTTTGGGTTCATGCCCATATCCGGCATACGGCGCTGCACTTCGTCGATATCCAATGTACGCGGCGTCAGGTGATTAATATGCGGACCGCGGAAACACACCACATCAGCAATCAAACGATGCTCGTCGTGTAACGCTTGATACGTATTCAGATCGACCGTCGCATCCTGGTGCCAACGGAAGGTTTCCAGGGCTTCGTTTACAAACTGGTCGGCTTCCTCGCTGGTCAATCCCCCCAGGGTTTCATGGCGTTCGATGAGCTCGCGCGCCCCCGGGGTAAAAATATCTCGCTTCGCCAAAATTTCTTCTGAACGCTGGCGCAGTGCATCACTTTCAATGAGCTCTAAACGCAGTAGCGAGGTAAACACCCGGAAAGGGTTCATCGCCAGGGCATCGTCATCAATGGGCCGGAAGGCCGTTGAGTGAACCGGCACCCCCGCTTCAGAAAGGTCGTAATAACCCACCGGATGCATCCCCATAACGGCAAACAGACGGCGCAGCATGGAAAGTTCCGCGGCGGTACCCACGCGAATGGCCCCGTGGCGTTCGACGCTCAAACGTGCCAGCTCCCCTTGAGCTTCCAGTCGGCGGTACAGTTCAGGCTGCTGGCTAAGGGTTTCCTGGTTAACGCTTTCTACCAGTTCAAGCAGCGTGCCGTACTGTGGCACTTCTGCTTGATACATGTCCGACATGGCCTTAGAGAAACGGCCGCGAACAGCGTCGGTTGAAAGGAACGATATTTGGGTCATTTCTAGGCTCTCTGTAGCATATTGTTAATGCGAAAGGAATTTGTAGTTTTCAAGTTTGCTAATAACGTTTGAAAAGGATGATGCAGACAAATATCCACAAAGCGCTTCACATGGTTGCTTAAGGTATAGCCTTACACGCGAGCTTGCCGATGTTGCCGTCGACTTCAGCCTATGAAGCTAGCCCCCTCAACACGGTTTTAGATTGCCCACATGGCAGATTTTGTGACCGAAGGTGCTACAGCAGCTAGTACTAACTAGATCAAGCTCATATTAAAATTAAAGGTGAAAAACGGCTGCTCCACACCTTCATTTTACGCTGCTGATCGATAATATCGGCGGTTGTGGAGTCCACGCGACCTTATTTCTTTCTGCCTGACCCTATTGCCAGCAAGCAGGTGATGTAAACCACGCCAATGATTAGCCCCATCACATCAATCGGCGGCGAGTACAGAAAGCAGCTTTTGTGCGAACAGCACAGGCGCCTCCACCGAAGGCACATGGCCCACGCCGTCAAAAATCTCTAGCGGTGCGCCATCAAGCTCTGCCGCCAAGGCTTCCAGCGTCGCGGGCGGCGTGGCCATATCTTCACTGCCCCCAAACAGCTGCACCCTGACCTTATGAAGGGTGCTCTTACCTGAGAGCTTTCCAGTGAATGTATCGCGGCCAAGCATTTCGCACAGCTGAGCGTAGGACTCATCATCGCCACGGCCCATTTGCACGCACCAGCCTGCCTTCAGCGCGGGGCTATCCTCAAATGCTTTTGGTGCAAACCAGCGCGGCACGATCTCTTCAGACATCGCCGCCAAGCCTTCCTGGCGCACGCGGCCTGCGCGGGTGTTCCATAGATCCGGGTTGCCGATCACTGCGCCAGTGTTGGTCAGCGTAGCGGAGAGCAGGCGGTCGCTATGCTCTGCAATCAACTGCTGGCCGACGACACCGCCAATGGACGTACCGGCAAAGTGAAAGCGCTCAGCGCCCGCCAGTTCTGCCAATGCCAGAGCCTCAGCGGCTAAATCAGCGGGCGTGATCTGCTCGCCGCTAACCGCCTGGCTAGCGCCGTGGCCGGGAAGATCCCAGGTCAGTACTCGATAGCGAGACAGAAGCAGGGGGATAACGTCGTCCCATACCGCCTGACTCATGCCCAGCGGATGGGCCAGCACGATAAGTGGGTTCACTTCCGCGCCGAGCAGCCGGTAGGCCACGCTGCGACCGTGGATGGTATGAAAAGCCATATCTGCCTCCATTAAACCCGTTCGATCAGCGTAGCGATACCCTGCCCTACGCCAACGCACATGGTACACAGTGCGTAGCGCTTACCGCTGTTGTGCAACTCATGAGCGGCGGTCAACAATAGGCGGGCACCGGACATGCCCAGCGGGTGCCCCAGGGCAATCGCGCCGCCGTTCGGATTGACGCGAGGGTCATCGTCGGCCAGCCCTAAATCGTGCATACAGGCCAGCGCCTGGGCGGCGAACGCTTCGTTAAACTCAAATACATCGATATCATCCATGGCGATACCAGTGCGCTTGAGTAGTTTCTGCACTGCCGGTACCGGCCCATAGCCCATGATGCGCGGCTCAACGCCAGCCGTGGCCATGCCGATGATTTTCGCCATTGGCTTCAGGCCGTGCTGTTTGACGGCTGATTCGCTGGCCACCAGCATGGCGGCTGCGCCGTCGTTGACACCAGAAGCATTGCCTGCGGTTACACTGCCGCCCTCACGGAAAGGCGTCGGTAGGCCAGCGAGCTTCTCAAGCGTGGTTTCCCGCAGGTGCTCGTCCTGGTCAAAAATCAGCGGCTCTTGCTTACGGCGCGGGATCTCGATGGCCGTGATCTCTTGGGCAAAACGCCCCGCTTTTTGAGCGGCAGCGGCTTTTTGCTGGGAGCGCAGGGCAAAAGCGTCCTGATCTTCCCGGGAGATATTGAACTGCTCGGCGACGTTTTCCGCCGTTTCCGGCATGGAATCAACCCCAAACGCTTTCTTCATCAGCGGGTTGACCAAGCGCCAACCGATGGTGGTGTCTTCGAGCTTCTGGCTGCGGGCGAAGGCGCTGTCGGCCTTGCCCATCACGTAGGGCGCGCGGGACATGGACTCCACGCCGCCGGCCAACGCGAGCTCCATCTCGCCGGCTTTAATGGCGCGAAAGGCCGTGCCGACGGCGTCCATACCCGAGCCACACAGGCGGTTCATGGTCGTGCCGGGCACCGAGGTAGGAATCCCCGCTAGCAATGACGACATGCGAGCGACGTTGCGGTTATCTTCACCGGCCTGGTTAGCGCAACCCATGAACACTTCTTCAATAGCGGCTGGGTCAAGGTCTGGCGCTTCGGCTAATACGGCTTTGAAAATCGACGCGGCGAAATCATCGGGGCGCACGCTGGCCAAAGTGCCGCCAAAGCGGCCTACGGCCGTGCGGCGAGGATGACAGAGATAGACGTTATTCATGCTCATAAAAACTCCTTATTCGCCCGCGTGGGCCCGTTCAGTGCGTGCTTTGAGCTCGCGTAAAATCGTCAGCTCTTTTTCGCTGGGCTCGGGCGTGCTCTCAAGCTGCTCGGCAAAGCGGATTTCCCAGCCGGTGGCGTCAATCACCTCGTTGTGGGTTACGCCGGGATGCAGCGATACCACCACTAGCTCTTTGGTCTCGGCATCAGGCTTCATGACACATAGATCGGTAATCACCCGGGTAGGGCCTTTGCCAATATTGGGCACGTTATCGCGGCCTTTACCGTCGCGGCCAAAACCGAGCGTGGTGACGAAGTCGACGTCTTTTACAAACGCCCGCTTGGAGTGCTTCAGGGTGATAAACACTTCACCGGCGTTGGTGGCGATTTCCGGCGCCCCGCCGCCGCCTGGAAGGCGCACCTTGGGCGCTTTGTAATCACCGATGAGCGTGGTATTCAGGTTAGCAAAGCGGTCGATTTGCGCGGTGCCTAAAAAGCCCACGTCCACTTTGCCGCCCTGCAGCCAGTAGCGGAACATTTCCGGAACTGCAACGGTGGTCAATGCTGATTCGCACAGTTCACCATCGCCAATGGAGAGCGGCAGAATATCGGGTTTGGTTTGCAGCGTGCCGGACTCATAAATCAGCACCACATCAGGGGCGTGCGTCAGCCGCGCCAGGTTGGCAGCTTCCGAGGGCAGGCCGATACCCACAAAACAGGTCATGCCGTTTTCCAGCGCCCGCGCCGCGGTGACCGACATCATTTCAGAAGAGGTATATTCAAGGCTCATTAGTTATTCTCCTCTTTACTGTAAACGTTCTCATCGAGCCACTGAGTAAAGGTATCGCGGTCGCGTGCGATGGCATCCCACTCTTTATAGAAACGGTTGCTGCGGCCGTAATAGCCGTGGGTGTAAGACGGCAGCGCGCCTTTCTCGGCCACCGCGACGGCGCTGATGGCCCAGCTGGGAATCACGCAGGCATTGGGGGTAGACCCTAGGTCATCAACAATCTCTTCCACTGTGACGATGCTGTGCTTGGCGGCGAGCACTGCTTCTTTCTGTACGCCGACAATGCCTTCTACCAGCACGTTGCCCTGGCGATCCGCCCGCTGGGCGTGAATGATCGAGACATCCGGTCGCACCGACGGCACGGCCGCTAGGCGCTCCCCAGTAAAAGGGCACTCAATGAATTTGATTTGATCGTTGACACTGGGCAGTTCGCTGCCGATGTAGCCACGAAAAACAGCCAGTGGTAACCCCGCAGCACCCGCTTCAAAGGCACAGGCCATAGCTGCGTGGCTATGCTCAAGAATCTCGATTTTGCGCGGCCAGCCTTTCTCAACTGCATCGCGCAGGCGGTGCAGCGAACCCACTCCAGGGTTACCGCCCCAGGAGAAAATCACCTTTTTAGCGCAGCCCGCGCCAATCATCTGGTCGTAGATGATATCGGGGGTCATGCGGATCAACGTCAGATCGCGCTTTTTCTGACGGATCACTTCGTGACCGGCGGCAAACGGAATCAGGTGGGTAAAGCCTTCCATGGTCACGGTGGCGCCGTCTTGGACGTAGCGCGCTACCGCGTCATGCAAGCTGAGAAACTCGGCCATAATGGGTGCCTCTTAGCGTATCGTTGTCTACTTATGGATAACTTGTTCGCGAAACGAACATAGATTCTCTATACGAACAACTTACTGTCGAATGCATACCGGGTCAAATTGCTGTTGAGCTAATATCTGCAAAGACGGGTCAATACATCAACTTATAGAAATCAAAAACCCATTAAATAACAATATGTTATTTATAAACACACCATGCACAGGCACACTTTGCCTGCGCTTTTCTACTACCAAGGTATATAAGGAAGGGGCACATGCAACAAGCATCAATAGCCCAAAAGCACAATTGTTCGGTATTCGAACATTATGCTAAATTAACACATGACCATGTATTCACTGGATGAGAGCACAATAATGGAAGACTTGCCCCAGGTAGAAACGCTTAAACCTGATGACCGTGACTTCGTAACAGCACTTGCTAGTGGCTTGGAAGTCATCATGGCCTTCGATGATTCCCATTCAAAAATGACGTTGAGCGAAGTCGCTGCACGCACGGGTATGAATCGAGCGAAAGCACGCCGATTCTTGCTAACGCTGAACGCATTAGGCTATGTGCGTAAACATCAGCGTTACTTTGAACTCGCCCCTAGAGTGCTTCAACTAGGATATGCATACCTTTCAGCAAATAATTACCGCAGCGTCATACAACAATATCTTGAAGATATTACAACTCAAAGTGGCGAGTCATCTTCACTTGGCGTGTTGGATGGAGACGATGTCATTTATGTGGCACGCTCTGCGGCACCACATCGCCTAATGGCGATTACTTTATCAGTAGGTACGCGCCTCCCAGCAGCGCATACATCTATGGGTCGCGTACTATTATCGCAATTAACTGAATCAGAGCTAAATGCCTATTTGGAACGCATTTCATTGAAGCGATATACCGATAAAACCATCAATGATAAAGAGGAGCTAAAGAGGTGCATTGTTGAGGTACGCCAACAAGGTTATTCGATAGTTGATCAAGAGTTAGACTCTGGTCTGCGATCAGTTGCCGTTCCTGTATTTGACATCCATGACAAGCTAATAGGCGCTATCAATATCAGCACCAACGCCGCACGCGTCGATATGGAAATGCTGTTAAATATTTATAAGCCCTTATTACAGGATAAAGCCCAACTTATCCGTCAAACGGTTAATACCTAGCGCTCATCAGACATTCATTAGCCATGCTGACTGCTACCCACTTATGTGGATCGTTAAAATTTTCGGTTTCTTAGTAGCTACCACACAATGCTCTGATCGATTTCACGGGTTGCACGCCAATCCAGCGCCAGCACTTAATCGGAAAGTAGAACTAGTGATCAAGGAGGCTTGACCACTAGCATCGGGTAATCAGTAACTGCTAAATTTTGCTTTCGATTTCCGGTAGGAGCTCGAACAGATCGCCTACTAGGCCGTAGTCGGCGACCTGGAAAATCGGCGCTTCGTCGTCCTTGTTGATCGCGACGATCACCTTAGAGTCCTTCATGCCCGCCAGGTGCTGGATGGCACCGGAGATGCCCACGGCGATATACAGATCCGGCGCGACGATTTTACCCGTTTGGCCGACCTGCATATCGTTGGGGACAAAGCCTGCGTCAACGGCCGCCCGCGAAGCCCCAATCGCCGCACCTAGCTTGTCGGCAATGCCGTCAAGCAGCTTGAAGTTATCACCGTTGCCCATGCCGCGGCCACCAGAGATGACCACCTTGGCGCCGCCAAGCTCCGGGCGGTCCGACTCGGCAAGCTCCTGCTTGACGAAACTGGACTGGGCGTTGTCAACCACGGTATCGACAGCTTCAATGGTGGCGCTGCCACCATCGCCCACAGCATCAAAGCCGGTAGTACGCACGGTGATGACTTTTAGCACGTCTTCGCTCTTGACGGTCGCAATGGCGTTGCCGGCGTAAATCGGGCGCTTGAAGGTGTCAGCGCTATCCACGGCAAGCACATCGGAAAGCTGGCTGACATCTTTCAAGGCCGCCAGACGCGGCAGCACGTTTTTGCCGGTGGTGGAGGCGCTAGCTAGCACGTGGGTGTAGCCATCGGCCAGTTCGACCAGCAGCGCGCCCATGGGCTCGGCCAGCTGGTGGGCGTAAACGGCGTTATCCGCGACACGTACCTTGCTTACGCCGTCGAGTTTGGCGGCTGCCTCGGCCGCGGCTTGAACGCCTTCACCGGCAACAAGAACGTCAATATCGCCGCCGATCTGTTGTGCGGCCGCAATCACGTAAGCCGTCGCACCGGCCAGCTGGCCTTCATTCAGGTCGGCAAGTACCAAAATGCTCATAAAATCAGCTCCTTTCAAAGCGTTTATCTCAAAGAACTTGTCTCAAAGTACGGGTTGTAAAGAACCGACCTTAAAGAACCTTGGCTTCGTTTTTCAGTTTGTCGATCAGCTCGTCTACCGAGGCGACTTTGACGCCGCCCTTGCGCTCGGCGGGCGACTCTACTTTGAGCAGACTGACCTTGGAGGCGACCTCGACGCCGAAGTCGGCGGGGGTTTTCACATCCAGTGGCTTTTTCTTGGCCTTCATGATGTCGGGCAGCTTGGCGTAGCGCGGCTCGTTGAGGCGCAGGTCGGTAGTGACAATCGCGGGCAGCGTCAGCGCGATGGTTTGCAGACCGCCGTCGATTTCCCGTGTGACGTTGACTTTGTCACCATCGACCGCAACTTCCGAGGCAAAGGTGCCCTGGGGCAGGCCAGTCAGCGCGGCGAGCATTTGGCCGGTCTGGTTGTTGTCGGTGTCGATGGCCTGCTTGCCCAACACTACCAACCCTGGCTGCTCCTCTTCGACCACTTTGGCCAGTAGCTTGGCCACGGCCAGGGATTCGGCGCGCTCGTCAGTCTCAATATGAATGGCGCGATCCGCACCCAGCGCCAGCGCGGTGCGCAGCTGTTCCTGGGCCGCTTTGGGACCGACCGTCACGGCGACCACTTCCGTAGCAACGCCCTTCTCTTTCAAGCGCACCGCTTCTTCCACTGCAATCTCGCAGAAGGGGTTCATGGCCATTTTGACGTTGGTAAGGTCGACATCAGAATAATCTGCTTTGACACGAATTTTGACGTTGTAGTCGATGACGCGCTTCACCGCGACAAGTACTTTCATGAAAAATCCTTAGTGATATACATAAAAAGTGGATTAACCGACGACGCCGTCACTTTTAAATTGCGATAGTTGCTCTGGTGAAAGGCCAAGGTATTCAGTAAGCACATCATTCGTATCCTGCCCTAGCAGTGGTGCCGGCCTTTTATACTCTACTGGCGTATCAGAAAGATTAATTGGGCTCCCAACCATCTCGAAATCAGGATTCATGGGGTGGGGGATGTTGACTAACATGCCACGAGCATCCACTTGAGGCTCCGCTAATGCATCGGCAATGTTATTGATTAGCCCGACAGGCACTTTGACCTTACTTATCCTCTTAACCCAAGCGTCCGCTGTGTCGCGCTTGAAATGGTCCGATAGAATCTGAGTAATTACCGCTCTGTTTCTGACGCGATCTTCATTCTTTGAAAACCGGGGATCCACAGACAATTCGGGCAGTTCTATCGCATTGCACAATGCGGCAAACTGAGAATCGTTGCCACAGGCGATAATGAAATCCTTATCACTTGCATGGAACGAGTTGTAGGGCACGATATTGGCATGCGCATTACCGTAGCGGCCAGGTGATACGCCCGTACTTAGGTAGTTTTGGCTCTGATTACCCAATGCAGCCAGCTGTACATCCAGTAATGCCATATCGCAATGCTGACCACGCCCTGTTTTTTCACGAGCCAGTAGCGCTGCCTGTATAGCAATAACCGAATACAGGCCCGTCATAACATCGGTGACAGCCACGCCTACTTTCTGCGGGCCGCCACCCTGAACATCATCACGTTCACCAGTGATGCTCATCAACCCGCCCATACCCTGAATAATAAAATCATAGCCAGGCTCCTGCGCACGGGGCCCCGTCTGACCAAACCCCGTAATGGAGCAATAGACCAATCTCGGATTAAGGCTTGAAAGTGAGTCGTAATCCAGACCGTATTTCTTTAAGGAGCCAGCTTTGAAATTCTCTAACAGCACGTCGCTCTCGGCAGCCAGCGCACGTACAATTTCCTGACCTTTTTCGGTAGCAATATCGACAGCTACCGAGCGTTTATTGCGATTGGAGGACTGATAGTATGAGGTTTCCTGAGTATTTTTACCGTCAGCATTCTTCATGTAGGGGGGGCCCCAGGCACGAGTGTCATCCCCTCGCCCAATACGCTCCACCTTGACAACATCAGCACCAAGATCCGCTAGCACTTGGCTGCACCAGGGGCCCGCCAACACCCGGCTCAAGTCCAGTACACGAACTCCCGTTAGCGCTCCCATAGCACCCCTCTCTTTTGAACCAACATAATTCCTCTCCGACATCACCGAGCACCCGATGAGGGATGCAACAGAGATATACCAAGCATGGCACGACGGCGCAGCCAAGGGCTTGGCCGATACCGTGGGTCTCCCGTCAATGCGTGGATACGCGTGAGTATGCCAAGTAACCGTTTCGGTTCTAGGGCATCTCCCCACGCCAGCGGGCCTTGGGGATAGTTGAGCCCGAGCCTGACGGCATTATCGATATCGGCAGGCGTGGCAATCTCACGCTGGGCAATATCGCAGGCCAGGTTCACCACTGCGGCAAGCACCCGCTGAGAGACAAATCCCACACTGTCACGGATCACCGTTACGCAGGTACCGTCTGAAGCAAATAACGCATGCGCTACGTCGCGCATTTCATGCCGGGTGACCGGCGTCACCATCAGCGTACGATGACGCTCAAGGCCCATGAGCGCATCAAGACAGACAGTGCGCTCTGGATCGGTACCGAAGTACGCACTCGCACTCACTGCATCATCACCAAAGGGCAGCAATATGCAGAGCGCTTCCTCCGAGGGTGAAGCCGTTTGCTCGACTCGTCCGCCAAGCGACGCTAACAATGATGCCACGTGCGTATGCAGGTCGGTGTCATCGCATCCCACCCAGACGGGCGGTAGGTCAGCGATGTCAGGCACCGGCTGAGGTGTCGACGCCTCGACTTTTTGTCCTTTTTCATAGCGATAAAAGCCAACACCCGTCTTGCGGCCCAAGCGGTTACCTTTCAACATCTGACGGGATATATAAGACGGACGGTAACGCGGATCGTGATAGAACTGCGTGAAGATCGCCTCCATCGCAGGATGGGACACATCCAGGCCGGTGAGATCAAAAAGCTCAAGCGGCCCCATCCGGAACCCAGCCTCTTCGCGAAGAATCCGGTCGATATCCTCAATAGGCGCTACTCGCTCCTCAAGAATTTTCAAACCTTCTGTGCTGTAAGCACGTCCCGCGTGGTTGACGATGAAGCCAGGGGTGTCTTGGGCACGCACGCCAGTATGGCCGAGTCGGGTTGCCAGCTTAAGCAACGTGTCGACGACAGCTTCATTAGTATCGATGCCCCCGACCACCTCAATCACCTTCATCAACGGCACGGGATTGAAGAAGTGGAAACCGGCCACTCGATCACGACAATTCAAGTCAGCGGCAATCGATGTGACCGAGAGTGAAGAAGTGTTAGTCGCCAAAATACACTCTCGGTCAACAATTGCTTCCAGATCAGCGAATAGCGCTTGCTTGATTCCCAGATCCTCAACAATTGCCTCGATCACCACGTCGCAATCTGCCAAAGCCGGCAAAGATTCGACGACAGAAAGATGAGATAACGCCACCTCAGCCGATTGCCGAGTTATTTTGCCCTTACCCACTAGTTTATCGAACGTTGCCTTTAGGCCATCACGAGCCTTGTGGGCTGCCCCTTCATTCTTGTCAAACAGCACAACATTCAGGCCAGACTGGGCAGCAATTTGGGCGATCCCCGCCCCCATCACGCCGGTTCCGACAATGCCTAGCCGGTTCACGTCTCTCGCCATTACGACGCTCCTCGATAGTTCGGTTTGCGCTTCTCGACAAAAGCAGCGGCCCCTTCCTTCTGATCCGCCGTGTCAAAAAGCATCTGGAAAGCTTTCCGTTCAAGAACCAAGGCACTCTGCAAAGGCAAATCTTCGCCCGTGAGGACTGTGTCCTTAATGTGCTCTAGTGCCAGTGCTGGCAAACGAGCAATTTCTTTAGCCAGTGTCTTTGCGCGTTCCAACGTTTGATCGTCGGCCACCACCTCGCTTACCAAGCCCATGCCAAACGCCTCGGGGGCCGGCACCATGCAGCCGGTCATCAGCATACGCATGGCCTTAAATTTGCCGACGGCTCGAACCAATCGTTGCGTCCCACCAGCGCCGGGCATCAAACCAAGCTTGACCTCCGGCTGTCCGAACTGAGCAGACTCTCCAGCAACGATGATGTCGCAGTGCATGGCAAGCTCACAGCCACCTCCTAAAGCGAATCCGTTGACCGCCGCTATGACAGGCTTGGAGCAGTGCGCGATCGGCTCCCAAAAGCGCTCATTGTGTCGTAAATACATTTCGGTCGGAGAGGCAGTGGCAAACTCCTTCACGTCAGCACCGGCTACAAATACCTGCTCGCCTCCCGTCAGCACGATGGCTCTAACTTCGTCATCTTGGCTTAAAGATAAAAACATCTCGGCAAGCTGACACCGAACAGCACCGTTGAGGGCATTCTTGGCATCTGGGCGATCGATTCGAACCACCGCCACTCCATCATCAAGCGAAGCAAGATAGACCTCGGCGGGCGACTGTTTGTCCGTCATATAAACCTCGTCATTATGTCTGCACTGCGAACATTTGTTTTGCTAATGAGGTTATTTTTACACAGCTTATCGAACAGCTGTCAATTAGGCCAAAACAGTCTTAATAAAAAAACCCTATTAATCAAATTGTTATGCTAAAAAAGTTTTTTTATATCTTGCATAGATATTAAAATAAAAAGTCCGCACTGCGGACTTTTAGTCTGCATACTTGACATACCTTCATCGGTAATCGCAAAATCGATTCAATAAGCAAACCACGAGTGGAGCATAACTCGGTGAAGACAACAGACAGTCAGGGTGACTATCAGATCGTGGTGGACCCGATGAACACAGCAGGCGAGCAGGAGGAGGACCGGCAGTTTGTGACGGCGCTGGCCAGAGGGCTTGAGCTATTACGCTGCTTTACGCCCAGCGAAAGCGCCCTTAGCAATCTTGACCTAGCGAAGAAGTCGGGTTTGCCGCGCCCTACCGTCAGTAGGCTTACCCACACGCTAGCTCGACTGGGCTATCTGCGCCCTTTGCAACGTGGGAAATACCAGTTGGATGTGGGCGTCATGTCCTTTGGCTATTCGATGATATCCAACCTACCAGTTCGCGCGATTGCCCAACCCTTGATGGTAAACCTTGCTAACGAGGTGGGTGCAACGGTGGCCATGTCCGCCCGTGACCGACTGGACATGGTTTATCTCGACGTGGTCCAGAGTGCTCTTCGCTCTACTATCCGTCGTCAGATCGGTACACGCCTGCCCATCCACCAGAGTTCGGCGGGCCGCGCATGTCTCGCTGCCATGCCTACTCAAGAGTCTGATGTGATGATGAATCACCTGCGGGACTTGAACCCTACAGAGTGGCCAGCCATTCGAAGATCATTGGAGCGTGCTTTTCGGGACTACGCTGATCACGGTTACTGCCTATCGATTGGTGAATGGCAACGCAAGGTTAATGCCGTTGCGGTGCCCCTCCATCATCCCCAGCTTGGAGTTCTCGCGTTCAATTGTGGTGGCCCCGAATTTCAGATATCACGTGAAAAGCTGGAAGAGTCTATCGGGCCGCAGCTAGTGCAACTGGTCAACGATATAAAGACCCAAATCTCATAAGCCACACCACATTTTCCGACGTACAAATTCATATCAAGAGGCACGCACATGATTCGTGATCAGGAAACCATGCAGCTCCTGCTCGACTCCATCCGTAGTTTTGTTCAAGAAGAGCTGATTCCACGTGAGGAAGAAGTTGCTGAAAGCGATGACATCCCCGAGGACATCGTTTCACAAATGCGCGATATGGGGCTCTTCGGCCTCACCATCCCCGAGGAGTTCGGTGGACTTGGGGTGACCATGGAAGAAGAAGTCAATATCGCGTTCGAGCTTGGACGGACATCTCCCGCCTTCCGCTCTTTCATTGGCACTAACAACGGTATTGGCTCAATCGGCATCCTGGTCGACGGCACCGATGAGCAAAAGGCCAACTACCTCCCCCAGCTAGCCAGCGGCGATATCATAAGTTCATTCTGTCTAACCGAGCCTGACTCAGGTTCGGATGCGGCCTCACTGCGCACAACGGCGGTGAAGGATGGCGATGACTACTTGATCAACGGCACCAAGCGCTACATCACGAATGCGCCACATGCTGGCATCTTCACCGTCATGGCACGCACGAATGTCGAGATCAAGGGTGCCAAGGGCATCAGTGCATTCATCGTAGAAGCCGATACCCCCGGCATTACTATCGGTAAGCGCGATAAGAAGATGGGCCAAAAAGGCGCTCATACTGCGGATGTTATCTTCGACAATGTGCGGGTACCCACCAACGCACTGATTGGCAAGCAAGAAGGAGTGGGGTTCAAGACCGCCATGAAGGTTCTGGACAAGGGTCGCCTGCACATTGCCGCCATTGCGGTCGGCGCCGCTGAGCGAATCCTAGAGGACTCTCTACGCTTCGCCATGGAACGCAAACAATTTGGCACCCCCATTGCCGAGTTCCAGCTGATCCAAGGCATGCTGGCCGATTCCAAAGCCGAGATTTATGCTGCCCGCTGCATGGTGCTCGATGCCGCTCGCCAGCGCGATGATGGCCACAACGTCAGTACCGAGGCCTCTTGCGCCAAGATGTTCGCAACGGAAATGTGTAGCCGTGTGGCCGACCGTGGTGTTCAGATTCATGGCGGCGCTGGCTATATCAGCGACTATGCCGTTGAGCGGTTTTACCGTGATGTGCGCCTGTTCCGGCTCTATGAGGGGACGACTCAAATTCAGCAGGTGATCATTTCGCGTAACATGATCCGCAACGCCCAATAATAAGCACACACAGCGCTCCCTACTTGTGCCAAGGTCCCTTGCCGATCCGCTATGCTATTTGGCAAGGACTTGCGCACAAGCCGGAGCTTGAAACCAGCGAAGTACTTGACCCCCTCAGCTTGCTAATCGAAAGAGGACGGCGGCCATCATCAACGATGTCGCAAGAAATGCGCCATTCCAACGCAGGCCGATCTGTCCCGCCGTCATCCCTGTAAAACGTGACATGATCATCATCGCGGCCGTGAACGGCGACGACACCATCGTCAACGACCAGCCCGACAGCATCGCAGCCGCCAGCAGCGGCAACGACACGTTTTCCAGCCCCACTTGGGCCACCATACTGGTCAAGAAGGTCACACTGATAATCGGATTAACGCCGACCTGAGCAAGAATAACGATCAGCATGAGCACGACTGCCGGCAACCAGTTGCCAAGGGCAACAAGCAGGGAGGCCACCCCGCCCAGTTGGGCAGGATCAAGCAGCGCCACGCTGAGGTAGCCGAGATAGGCCCCCGAGCCCAGCGCCACGACTTCATTACCAATGCCACCCAACACCTCAGGCAAGCGACGGGCTAGCATGACAGTAGCGGGCCCAATGCCCGCATAGCTAATGCCACGACACTGCCAAGCCAGCCAAATCCAGGCTCCCAAAGGGACACCAATCACAACCGCCTGAGGCAACCGTAGCGAAAGCACCGTTGCAAGCGCAAAAACCAGCATCACTAACGCAAGCAGCATCAAGCTAAAAGCTGCCAGCGGCATCAGTGAGGGCCGTGCGACTAGCGCTACCTGCGCTCTTGGGGGAGGCCCTGCAACGTGATCACAGGCCCAGCCCAACAGAAATAGAATGATGGCCGACAACAATACGTAGGGAAAGAGCTCACCCCAGGTCAGCGTTTCAAGATTAGCCAAAACGACCGCGACACCGATACCTAGTGGAGAAACCAGCGGCGCCAGGGTGAAACCGCGCAAGGTTGCCAGAAGCATGCGTCGGCGACGCACCTCTTGCAGCCACACTCTCCCCTGAGCTGAGCCAAGAGTGTTGGACTTGTCGATCATCGACATGAACAAGTTCAACACACCGAAGTTGAGCACGATTCCGAAAAGGGTGGAGCCCAATGAAAGGATCGGATAACGCCAGGTGGGTGGCTGCAACAGCAGGCTATGACCGCAGCGACGGATGAGTCTTGAACGGTAAGCTGGCAGGCGAAGCACCGCAAGTGCCGTCATGAACGCCGCCAGGAATACAAAACCACCTGCCGCCTCATGGAGCACAGCCCAAAGTGAAGGGAGTCTCCATAGAGCAAAGAACGAAGCTACGACACAGGCCAAAGCTAACATGCGCGCCATCAAGCTGAAACGCGGCCAGCCTAGCATTAGAAAGCCCGTCAACAGAAGTTGAGCCAAGCTTTCGGCCCACGTTACACCACTCAATAAATGCACTACAGCCAGCACTGCCACACCAGCGAGCAAACGGCTAGACCAGACGTTTGCAACTGATTCATGTCTGCCGAGATGCATGGTTGTCCCCACCTCCCTGATATAAATCGAGCCGACCCCCACCAAGAAGTCGGCTCGATTTACTTGAGCCTTAAGCCCACCCCGCGGGCTTAAGGAAAGTCGCCATTTATAGCAAGGCCCGCAGCGTCAAGTGCCCGCCTCTGACTCATTGGCACTTTGTTTCGCTTTGTGTCGTGAAGAAATAAAGCGATAAATGGCCAGCAATATAGAGCCTACTGTTAGGGCAATAAAGAACCAGGTGATCGGGCCACGTACGAAAATCGACAGGTCGTTAGAACCGATCAGCAGTGATCGTCGCAAGTTGTCCTCGAACATCGGCCCCAAAATGAAACCAATTAGGAAAGGGGCAGCCGGAATACCCGTACGATTAAACACATAGCCCATAAGCCCAAACGCCAACATTAACCAGACATCGAATGTGTCGTTATTGACCGCATAAGCACCGTATATGCAGAACATCAATACGATAGGAAACAGAATCGACTTGGGGATATCCGCGATCAGGGAGAAGTAGCGGATTGCTGCACTACCCACGAACAATAGGATCACTGAACTGAGCATGATACCTAGGAAGAGGGCATAGATAAGCGACAGATTTTCCTGGAACAGGAGTGGACCCGGGGTCAATCCATGTACCATGAAGGCGCCCAAGATAATGGCGGTGATCACATCACCAGGGATACCTAACGACAATAGTGGGATCAGTGTGGCCCCTGCTACACCATTGTTACCCGCCTCAGAAGCAGCTACACCTTCTATTTCTCCCTTGCCAAAACGTTCTGGGTGGGGCGAACGACGCTTAGCATCACTATACGAGATAAAGGCAGCAGCAGTAGCACCGGTGCCCGGAATCGCACCAATAATCACACCGATCAAGCTGCCGCGCACGATGCTTTTAAGGCTGCGTTTAAGCTCAACGAAAGACACACCGGCACCGCTAGCCTTCGCCCGGATATGGGGCACCACCTTTTTACGATAAAACTCCATGATCTCGGGTATTGCGAAAAGGCCGATTAACAGAGGAATGAACGAGATGCTGTCCATCAAGTTGTAATTGCCAAAGGTCAGCCGCTGTGAACCAAACACAGAATCCAGCCCGACCAGTGAAAGCAAGATGCCTAGAAACGCCGCAATCAGACCCTTGATCATTGATCCACTGGCCAAGGATATGATGATGGTCAATGAAAAGCAGATCAGCCAGAAGAACTCCGGCGCGCCGAAATTAAGGGCGATTTTCGCCAAATAAGCGGCGAAAAAGATCAGTGCAATGTTAGATATAAAATCCGCGATTACCGATGAGTAGAGCGCCATCTTTAGCGCCTTCTTTGCCTCGCCCTGCTGAGCTAGCGGATAACCATCTAGTAATGTACAAGCCGACGCAGGCGATCCAGGTGTACGGATTAAGATCGCCGTAATAGATCCACCATACATACCGCCCTTGTAAATACCTACCAACAACAGTATGGCCGCCACCGGCTCCATTGAAAAAGTAAACGGTAGCGCCAACGCCACTGCCATCGTGGCCGTGAGGCCCGGGATGGAGCCAACGGTCACGCCAATTATCACACCTATAGCTATTGCCAAGAAATTCTCTGTGGCCAGAAATAGCTGCAGTACTTCTGTAATATTATCCATAAGTCACCAGATCTTGAGAGATGGCCGCTGGTTCAGAACGGCAACATCGGCAGCGGTACGTTCATGACCTCGGTAAACAGTAGCGTAATGCCTACAGGGAAGACGATGGCTAGACTGTAGACCCATAAAGTACGCACTGGATGAGCAATGAACAGTATGAAGGTGGCGAGGATCCCGCTAATTATCGCTCCCAACATCTCGAACAAACCTGCGTAGACAACCAGGGCCACGACCATCAGGATAAAGCGTAACCACGCACCACGCTCGAAGCGGCGCCCACTATCCTCAGCATCATCAGCAACTAATACACCCTGGACGATCATTAGCAGAGAAAACACCAACAGCAGCCAGCCAACGATGGTCGGCAGCCAACGCGGCGACATCATCGGATTCTGCATGATAGGCGGCTGGCCAATGTAGTTGGGAATTAGGTAGAACAGCAGAAGCAGGGCAAAGCCCAGCAATATAACCCCAGCGACCACATCCCACGAATCTTTGATCAGCGTGCCACTAGTAGAGTGCGACTTCGTCATCGGGGGTTCCCTCTCGACGTAAAAAGCTCCGGAAGTAAACCAACTGAGGCGAGGGTGTACCCCTCGCCTCATCATGCAGTGTATTCAACAATGAATTACTCTTGGCGAATACCCGCTTCAGCCGCTACTCCATCCCAGCGGGCTACTTCCTCAGCGATGAACGCTTTGAACTCGTCACCAGCAACAGTGCCCGGCTCGGCGCCCAACTGATCAACGAAGCTAGTAAACTCTTCACGCTTCATTACTTCCTGCAGTGCTTCTTGCATGACCGTCATGGCTTCTTCCGGAAAGGACTCATGAGCAATCAGACCAAACCAAGCGGTAGTGGTGAACTGATCAAGGTTATGTTCACCGGTTTCTTCTAGGGTCGGCACGTCGGGCAAGTACTCGGAGCGCTCAGCGGAAGTAACCGCCAGCGCTTTCAGATCACCAGACTGAATATGCGGGAAAACAGTGGGCATGTTCTCGAAAGAGACGTCGACATCTCCGCCCAATAGCGCAGGTAGGGCTGCACCACTACCAGCGAAAGGCACTGCCGTCATATTAGTACCGGTCAGAGTCTTGAAAAGCTCACCTGACATATGGATAGAGCTTCCCACACCACTGTGGCTAAAGGTCATATTCTGCTCTTTAGCTGCCTCGACAAACTCCAATACGTTGTTATAGGGGCTATCAGCCGGAACCACCATGACGTTGGGAATGTCGATCATGTTCTGAATGAACACGAAATCTTCGACAGGATCATAGGTAAGATTGGGGTAAATGGCAGCACCGATGGCGTGACCTGGTGAAGCCATCATAATTGTATGGTCAACGTCTCGACCGCCGCGAGCCAAACGACCAGTAGCCACTGTAGAGCCGGCACCAGGTCGATTCTCCACCACAACGTTTGCATCGAGTTCTTCCTGTAGCAGGTTAGCGACACGACGTGATAGCACATCGGTGGTACCACCCGGCGCATAAGGAACTATAAGACGCACGTCGTCAGTGGGCCAGTCCTGAGCCTGGGCAGTAGACACCGAGAGGGAAAGTGCAGCAGCACCGCAGGTGGCTAATGCTAGGACATTGAGTAGCTTGTTCATAATTACCCCTGAGCTAATAATTGTTTACTATGCGTACATTTATTCGCAATACGTTCATAGGTTACTTGGAAAGAGCGAAAGCCAGGTATCCAACTTTAGTTTTACATCGTAAATTTTTTATTTGAGTACTAACTAATACACTGGAGCCAGTTCGCTACACTCACTCTCTGGAAGAGAGTTTTTAAGCTAAAATTTTAATTAATTCATAAACGCTTTTTAGTGATTAGCACCTATACAGTTGCCACTGGAGTAACCGGTGAGCCAATCGCACCTGGCAAGCGCAAAGGTGGAGCCGTCAGTAAGAAACGATTACGCCCTCGACTATGTAGCCAATCTGCCAGGTCTTTCAGGTACCAGAGTTCAGCCAGGGGCAAACCTAGCTTGAATAGGCAATGGAGATGCAGCGGAAGTTTAGAGCAACAGTCAGGTTCCAGTTCGCGATCAAGGTTCTCTACCGCGTAGTTATCAGCACAGATCGCCGCGATACCACTCGAGGTAATCCACTCAAGTAGCGCCGGATCACTGCCATCAAGTACTGCCCCAGTGTTTTTTAGAACGTCCGGCTGGGGCGTTCCCTTCATGTCTAGCAATGCTTCGGAAAACCCTGTGCGCAATACCAGCATATCACCTTGCTCCAACACTACGCTCTGCTGTTCCAGCGCCTCAAGCAGCTCTCTGTACCCTATCAACGTTCTTCCCGAACCGAAGGCTCGCACCAGGTCCACTAAAACACCCCGGCCCTGCATGCCATGCGCGGCCAGTGTCTCGATGCCAAGGCGTCTGGCATAGGAATCGTGACGTTGGGAAGGCTCTCCGCTTAAATCCAGCACATCTTGCGCCGCCATGTAGCCATTGTAATAGCGCCGCTCAGGCGAGCCGTCGTCATCACCATCGAAAAGAGCTCCCACATGGGCCAAGGAGTCCCACTGAGTGGAATACTGCAACGATAGCTGGACTTTGATGATGTCGTTCAGCTTGGGGTTATGAGTGGAGAGGGGAAAGTTGATGTACTGGTCTTCATCGAGCGCCGTCGGGGTCAATTTCGGTGGTGAACGGCGAGGGTTCAGTACTTTCCCACCGGGGATATCCAAGGGCAGAGACAAGCAGAACGTTACGCCCTCCTGGACTTCCTTGACGCCTTTGAGGACCTGCTCTGTCCCGATCAAGTTGACACGCCCCAATTGATCATTGGGCCCGAAATCTCCCCAATTGCTGCCTTCGGGACGTTTCTTCCAGCGCGGCTGATTCATGGTTCATCTCCATGTGAGTCTTGCGCAGCGAGTTCAATGATGCGCTTCAGTTTGCTCCGCTCATGCGCCTGGTGACGCGCAAGCGACTCGTCGCTCCAGCGGTAAAACCCTCGCCCTACCTTGGCACCTAGACGCCCCTCGGCCACATACTCTTCAAGAAGCGCTGCAGGCTGCTGACTTGCATCGAGATCTGGATAGAGATATCGAGCAATATGCAGATGTGTGTCTAGCCCGTTGAGATCGCGCTGACACAAGGGGCCATTCAAAGCCAGCCGCACACCGATGGAGTACTGCACGATGTCATCCAGCGCTTCAGCCTCTACCACGCCTTTCTCCAGCAGGGAGAGACATTCACGCATGACCGCATGCTGGATCCGGTTGGCAACGAAACCGGGCACGCAAGTCTTCAACACCGCTGGCCGTTTTCCCAACTGCGTCAGCCAACCGCAAGCCTTTTCCACTGTCTCAGCCTCAGTGTGGCTACCGGGAACGACTTCCACAGTGGGCACAATGTCCGCGGGGTTAAAGAAGTGAGTCCCCACGAATCGTTGCGGAACGTGCATGGTGCTGCCTATTTCGTCGATCGGTATCCCCGACGTATTGGTCATGATGATGGTGGTGTCATTCACGCTGGCCTCGATTTGCGCCACGACCTTCTGTTTGACCTCGACATTTTCGGTCACGCTCTCAATGACGAAATCGGGGACCTCCGTCATCTTCAAATCCGTGTCGAAGCAAGTCGTCGCCGCATAGGTTGCTAAACGCTGACGGCTGGTCTCCAACACATGCGGATTGGTATCCACAACGGTGACCTTGACACCATTCACCGCCATCAACTTGGCCAGTGTGGTGCCCATGGTGCCAGCACCCACCACGACTGCTCGCAAAGCTTTTTGTTGCATCAGCTCTCTCCCCTAGCCCGGAATGGCGACTTATCTCAAACGGCATAGACAAATGTCGCATTGAATAAAATGATTCGCAGGTTAAATATAATCTCACAATACGAACTTATGTACGCTATGCGCACACAATAAACCATGACCAACACACCTACAATAAGAGGCCGCTTTCTATGAGTGCGCTGGCTAATTTCTTCACTAGGCTCGTTAACCGGTACATGCCTGACCCCCTGGTCATCGCTATCCTCCTGACCGTACTCACTATGCTCCTGGCGGTGCTAGTTCAAGGCACTAGCCCGCTGAATGCGGTGCGTTACTGGGGCGATGGCTTCTGGGATCTGCTGGCCTTCAGCATGCAGATGACGGTCATCCTTCTGGCAGGCTATATCCTCGCCAAGACGCCTTTGGTGGATGGTGCTCTCAACCGCCTCGCCGCACGCGTCAAGACACCGTTCATGGCGATTGTCGTCGCCACCCTGGTGGGCGGCATTGGCAGCTGGCTGAACTGGGGGTTCGGCTTGGTAATAGGCGGCATCGTGGCTCAGAAGCTGGCACTCAACGTAAAAGGCTTACACTACCCCCTTGTGATCGCCGCGGCGTACTCGGGTTTCGCCCTTTATGGCATCGGCCTGTCAGGCAGTGTCCCGCTGCTGATCGCCACTGAGGGGCATTTTCTTCAAGATGCCATCGGCCTGATCCCATTAAGCGAAACGATTTTCTCGCCCATCCTCTTAATCACCAGTGCTCTGATTCTGCTCACCTTGCCTTTCTTCAATGCTTGGCTGCACCCCAAGCTGGACAAGGATATCGTTGAAATCGACCCAAGCACTGTCGCAAAGCCTACTGCAGCGCCCTTACCAGGCGACGTGAAAGTCACCATTGCAGAGCGCTTGAATCGTAGCCGGGTGGTAGGTATCGGCATTGGCTTGCTGGGCATGCTGTATATAGCGCTGTACACAGTCGACGGGGGCTCGCTGAACCTCAACACTGTCAACTTCGCCTTTCTGTTCCTGGGGATACTCCTTTTTGCATCACCAGCCAACTACTTGGCCGCACTGGCTGACGGGATCCGCATCGTCTCGGGTATTATCGTGCAATACCCTTTCTACGCGGGGATCATGGGAATTCTGGTGAGCTCAGGTCTGGTGGTTTCGTTTGCGAATACCTTCGTTGATATCTCCAGTGCCCAAACCTTGCCTATTTGGTCATTCATCAGCGGTGCCATCATCAACCTGCTGGCACCATCCGGCGGCGGTCAATGGGCTGTCCAGGGTCCGGTCATGGTGCAAGCCGCCACTGAAATCGGCGCTTCCCAAGCGGCCACCGCGCTCGCCGTGCAGATTGGCGACCAGTGGAGCAACATGATCCAGCCGTTTTGGATCCTCCCGGTACTGGCCATTTCCGGTTTGAAGTTGCGCGATGTGATGGGCTATATGGTGTTGATCCTGATCTACCTGGGAATCATCTACGGCAGCGCCATGCTTATTTGGGGCTACCTCAGCGCTTAACCAAATTTACTAACCGAGGTTTGCAAATGCCTTTTTTGATAGAGACCTTCGACAAGCCCGATCTCCAGGCCTTGCGCCTGGAGGTACGTCAACAACATCTAGAATATCTGGATGCCAACGTGGATATTCTGCTGGCCTGCGGGGCCAAGCTCTCCGATGACGGTGAAACGGCATCAGGCGGCATCTACCTGCTCGACCTGGACAGTCGAGAGGAAGCTGAGCGATTTATTGAGGGCGACCCATTGCACCAAGCGGCACTATTCGACGAGGTCAAGATCGTGCGTTGGCGGCAGGCCTACCTGAACCGAAAGAACACCCTTTAGGGCAGGCACAATCTTATCGCGACAATACAATGGAGAAATACGATGTTGTTTCATGTAGAAATGGTAGTAAAGCTCCCGCCCGACATGCCGGCCGATCAAGTGGCTGACATCAAAGCAAGAGAGAAAGCCTACTCACAAGGGCTACAACGACAGGGTAAATGGCGCCATCTATGGCGAGTCGCCGGCAGTTACGCCAACGTCAGCATCTTCGACGTCAATGACAACGACGAACTGCAAGAAGTCATCAGCGGCTTACCCTTGTTCCCCTACATGGATATCCAAGTAAAACCGCTATGCCGCCATCCCTCCTCAATACGTGAGGACGACACATAACTAAGCCCCATTGCCTCGCTGTACTGTCGGCGAGGCTGACTTTCCTACCAACCTCATACTCAATCACCGTCCCTATGCCGAGGAACTCTAATGAGTCAAGACGCCGCTCAAAGCCAAGCAAATCAAATCCACTGCGCTGTAGTGACTGGCGGGGCGAGAAACATCGGCCAGGCGATCGCCTTGCGTTTACAGAAAGATAACTATCGCGTGGTTGTGGTGGATATCGTCGAACCCGAAGCCCAATCACTGCAAGCGGATTCCCACCAAGTCGACCTTTCTGATGCCGATGCGACTCGCCGTGTTATGTTGGATATTTCCGAGCGTTTTCAGGTGACACGACTGATTAACAATGTCGGCATTGTTGCCCCGGCACTGATTGAAGAAGCACAGCTTGAAGACTTCGACAAATTGATGCACCTGAATGTGCGTTCGGCACTGATCTGCACACAGTCGTTGTTGCCTAATATGAAGGCGAACGGTAAGGGGCGCATCGTTCTGAATACCAGCCGAGTGGTACTTGGAAAAGAGGCGCGCACCATCTATAGCGCCACTAAAGGAGCGCTACAATCTATGGCCAGAACATGGGCCCTAGAACTCGCTGAACACGGCATTACAGTTAATTGCGTTGCTCCTGGGCCTATTGCCACAAGCGCTTTCTGGCAAAACAACCCACCCGATTCTGAGCGCGCCCGACGCATAGTCGAAAATATTCCGTTAAAACGCATGGGCCAGCCTGAGGATGTAGCCCAGGCGGTAAGCTTCTTCTGCGACGAACATAGTGGATTCATCACTGGTCAGACGCTTTTCGTCTGTGGCGGTGTCACGGTCGGCTAGGTAAACAAGGTTCCTGATCACATGAACTATAGAAGTTATCTCCTGCTAGCCGCTAGAGAGCTTCTACAGCAATTCATCCAGAAGCAGGCCATTGGACAGCGAACTACCAAAACAATACGATCCTTGGTCAGCGTGCTTTGTGGGTAATAAAGGCACTGGCGATGTTTTTAACGAGCGTGACTAGCCTCTACAGCAACCACGAGGAAGTTTTCATAAGCTTAACGATCCACATGAATCGAGAAGCCTTGATAATCTCGCCTTCCTTCGTAACGCTGAGTTCAACATGAAGGCGTTCAGATTCGGCAATTTCGACTAGCGCATCCAGGCTAAAGTTGTGGATTTTTTCCGCGAATCAGGTCGTTTAGGCGTGGCTGCGTGATGTTCAGTCGCTTAGCGGCTTTACCCAACCATTCACCACATCGCTTACCTGACACATAAATAATGCCATGGTCAATCACGTGAGACACGACAGATGTTTCAGTCGGCGTCTCTGCAGGCAACATTGACACAGAGCAGGAAGAGCATTGGTTCAAAGCACGATCAATCGCCATGTATACTTCTTTCGGGTTGACTACTTTTTACGTACGGTAGATACAAGATTTGAACACAAACAGCTTAGTGGATAGAAAGCAGTGGCACACTCAGAATCTGCACCCACCGCTTATTGTATGTGCAGGTTATGAGAAAATCATCGACATCAAATTGGCCACACAGCGTGATTTTATAATGTCCAGTTTTAGGACCATTTTGACATTTGGTGGCAGTGCTATACCTGTGCTTCTAACAAACCATGGCGACCACCTAAGCTCCCGCTCATCTATTTACAGCATGATGAACTGCTAAAAGGCCTGAACGGGTTCATCTTTGGAAGTCAGCATGAGATCTGCTTATTAACGTAAACTGCCCATTGGAAATCAGACCTTTTCTGACGTCTTTTAAGGCGACTACCACTATCCCCCTCCGTCAGCCTAGTTGTCCACTCGGACTAGATGTCCCGCCATGGTGACATCGGCGACATTAGCCGATGTGGCGACCACACTGTAGGTCAGTCCGGTCACGGCATCGACACCAATATGGGCACTCATCTCCGGGTCGCGTTGTTTGGTCTTGTTCTTGGTGAAAGGCGCCGCCAAGCTGGAGGCGTCAACGATAGTGTCTCCTCGCATGAACAGCCCCTGTTCGGCCAGACTGGCGTGGATCTCCTTGAAGATCCGTTGGGTCAGGAGGTGATCCGTTAAATAAGAATTTTTACAATGACATTTAGTGATTTTATTTTAGACATTAGTCTATATAAAAATAACAACATTTACTTATATATATAAAAAATAATTTAATTTCATATGCTTACATTATTCATTGTGTGTCTAGCACTTCTCTAGAGTGATATTTCCTCATTTGACACAGGACACAATAGTCCTTTAACTTGAATTCATAAATCAAAAAGGCAATTCCGCCTAGCAAAACGAAAACAATTACTCTCACTGACCTATGAATATTAATAATTGCCTATTATCTTGCAGAATTGTTCTTGCAATTCCCTTACACGTCAGTGCCATCGGTTAGGGAAATAACATGGAACTACACTGCAACATGGCTTGAGTTGGCTAGAACACTGATTCAAGCTGTTATAAAGCTACATACTGCAGACCAAATAAGGTTAAAACAGAAGCAAAAATGCTATTGCTGAAAGCTATTAAACCATAATTATTGAAGTGACTGGTTGGGCGTTTCTTTCTCGGAATAAAAAAGGACAAAAAATGAGAGCAATCAAAAGGTTGTTAGACCGAATTAATCTAATATTAACTACATTAGGTGGGCTTGCCATCGCGCTTATGATGGTGCACATAACACTTGACGTTTTAATGAGATTTATTTTCAACAAGCCACTACCAGGAACTATAACCATAGTATCCCAATATTATATGCTTATTGCGGTATTTCTTCCGCTTGCTTACGCTGAACAAACAAAATCCCATATATCTGTAGAACTATTCACTGATCGCATGCCAATTCGAATACAACAACATCTAGCAGGGTGGATTTACTTAGCGTCTGCTGTCATGTGTTTTATAGTCACGGCAAGAACATGGGGAGAAGCCTTGGGAAGAATGGCATCCTCAACGTCAGTTATGCAGGGAGACTTTAATATTATAGTTTGGCCGACTTATTTCTTGCTGCCGATTGGCTTCTTTTTGTTTGGAATAACGCTTACATATAAATTTCTGCATTATATCATTAATAACTTTAAAGATAATACAGTGGAGGCGTTTGATGAATGAAGTTCAAGTAGGTATTGCGGGAATAGGAGTGCTGATGTTTCTTATTGCCCTGCGTGTACCAATTGGCATTGCTCTTATAAGCGTATCTTTTGTCGGTATCTGGCTTATTATGGGCTGGAATATAGCTTGGTCTTCCTTAAGTAATATTCCTTATAATTTTGCTTCAAGTTGGACATTAAGTTCAATACCAATGTTTTTGCTGTTAGGGTTTGTTTGTTATCATACGCAACTCACACAAGGGATGTTTAGAGCTGCAAGAATGTGGCTATCATCTTTACCTGGCGGGCTAGCTATTGCTTCTGTTTTTGGCTCCGCAGGATTTGCAGCCGTCTCAGGCTCGTCGGTAGCTTGCTCGGCTGCTATGGGGAGAATAGCCATTCCAGAAATGATTAAGTACAAATATAACCCTGAGTTAGCCACAGGAACGGTAGCAGTTGCGGGGACGATCGGTGCCCTTATTCCCCCATCAATTATCATGATCCTATATGGCATCATTGCTCAAGTACCGATTTCAAACCTATTCCTTGGAGGCATCACTGCAGGTCTTATAACTATGATTGGTTATATAGCAGTCATAGTTATTCGAGTAAAAATCAATCCTGAACTCGCACCTGATACAAATGAGAAAATACCAACGTCGGAAAAAATTCTTGCTCTCAAAGACACATGGCCAATTTTTGTTATTATGATTGGAATATTTGGGGGGCTCTTTAGCGGAGTATTTACGCCTACAGAGGCAGGAGCCGTTGGTACTTTCCTTGCTTGCATTGTAGCGTTGATCAAAAAAACAATGACTTGGAAGAATTTTCAAATAGCAATCCTTGAAACATTAGTAACGACATGTGCGCTCTTAATTATAGCGGTTGGCGCCAGCTTACTAACTAGGTTTCTTGCGCTATCTGGTGCTGGAAATTACATTTCCGATATGGTTATCGGAACTGATGCCACGCCAATTATTATAATACTGGGTATCGTGTTTATTTACCTATTGTTGGGCATGTTTCTAGAGCCTATTGGCGCTATGCTTTTGACGCTCCCCATTGTACTACCTATTATAGGCGCAACTGACTATAGCCTTATCTGGTTTGGTGTATTATTAACTAAACTTCTTGAGATAGGTATGATAACTCCACCCATTGGAATGAATGTATTCGTTATCAAAGGTGTAGTGAATAATCTAGTTACAACAACACAAATATTCAAAGGTATCATGTGGTTTTTACTGATGGACTTAGCTCTTGTGGCAATCTTTATCGCATATCCTCAAATATTAACTATATTACCCGACATGGCTTCTTAAGACTATTTCTTAGCAAGAAATATATTAAACAATGAAAAAAGGAGAGATGGTATGGAAGATGTAAAGGCTAATGACCACCTTATCATTAACAGTGGTTTTATTAATGGAAAGTGGGTTAATTCTAGCAATGGAAAAACATTTTCTATTAAAAATCCTGCTACTGGAGAAGTGATAACCGAAGTCCCAGACATGGGAAAAGCTGATACAGAAGAAGCAATTAAAGCTGCACATCAAGCTCTGAAAGAATGGAGAAAGCTAACAGGGAAAGAAAGATGTCAGATGTTAAAAAATTGGCATAAAGAGGTTATTGACAATATTGATGAGTTAGCATTATTGCTTACCATGGAACAAGGTAAATCAATACAAGAATCAAAAGCAGAAGTGTTGTCTTCAGCAGCTTTTATTGATTGGTTTTCTGCTGAAGCGATGCGCATTGTTGGGGATGTCCTCCCTGAAAGTGCTTCAGGAAGATTAGAATATGTAAGAAAAGAACCGATTGGTGTAGTTGCTGCGATTACACCTTGGAACTTCCCATCTTCAATGATTGCAAGGAAAGTGGCTCCTGCATTAGCAGCCGGTTGCACTGTGGTAGCAAAACCAGCCGAGGATACACCATTATCTGCTTTAGCTCTGGTTTTTTTAGCTGAAAAAGCCGGGATCCCAGCGGGTGTTATTAATATTGTAACAGCAAGTCATGGTGGCGAGGTTGGTGAGGAGTTATGTAAAAATCCTACAGTTAAGAAACTTTCGTTTACTGGCTCCACCGCAGTTGGGAAGCTTTTAATGTCTCAGTGTTCTGATACGGTCAAAAAGCTTAGTTTAGAATTAGGCGGTAATGCTCCTTTCATTGTTTTTGATGATGCGGACATAGATACAGCGGTCGCTGGCGTTATGGCTATTAAGTTTTATAATAATGGTCAAACATGTATATGTGCTAATCGCATTATTATTCACGAAAAAATTCATGATTTATTTATTAGCAAATTGAGCAACGCAATTGAAAATATGGTGATTGGGGATGGTCGTGATAAAAAAGTGACTCATGGTCCATTAATTAACAAATCAGCAATAGATAAAATCTCTAATCTTGTAACAGAAGCGAAAGCTAGTGGCGCTAAAGTTGTGACAGGTGGTAAAGCGGCACCAGAGATAGGTGGAAACTTTTACTTGCCAACTTTATTGACCAATTTAACAAGCGATATGAATATATTTAGTTGCGAAATTTTTGGCCCAATTGCAGCTATATATACATTTAAAGATGATGAGAATGCAATTCAGTTGGCTAACTCTACACCATATGGGCTTTCAGCCTATCTATACACTAATGATTACAGGAGAATACTCAGCGTAACTAAAGAGCTTGAGTATGGCATGGTAGGCGTAAATACACCAAAATTTGTCTCCGAAACAGTACCTTTTGGAGGAGTGAAGGAGTCAGGAATAGGAAGAGAAGGATCACATTATGGAATTGAAGAATTTCTTGAAATGCACTATGTGTGCATAGCATCTAACTAAGATAATCAGAATAAAAATTGGAGATAATTACTATGAGCATATCTGAAAATAACCACTCACTATATACTCGCCATGAGTTTAAAGAGTTTGGTGGAGAATTCTCAGCTACTTCCTACCAAATACCCAAGCTTCAAAAAGGTGAAGTTTTAATAAAAGTAAATTTCTGTGGTGTATGTCATAGTGATGTGCATATCCATGAAGGTTATTATGGACTTGGGGGTGAAAAAAAACTTTCACTTTTAGAAAGAGGAATCAAGCCTCCTGTTACTTTAGGCCATGAAGTTGTAGGCACAGTTGTTAATGTAGGTAACGAAGAAGATAGCAATCTTATAGATAAAAAATTTCTTGTTTATCCATGGATTGGTTGTGGTAAATGTGTAGACTGCCTTAATGACAAAGAGAATTTATGCGTCACCCCTGCTTCCATTGGAATTTTCAAGCCAGGGGGCTATGCAGAAAATTTAATAATACCAAGCAGTCGATACCTCATCGATATCGAAGGGCTAGATGCTGCTCATGCTTCAATGCTAGCTTGTTCGGGCCTAACTACTTATTCTGCTATCAATAAAATAATGCCAGTTAGCAATGAAGATAGTGTTGTTGTTATTGGTTGCGGTGGTTTAGGTCAACTGGCTATAAGAATTCTTTCGTCAATGGGTATCGAAAACATAAAAGCTGTTGATATTTCAGAAGATAAAAGAGAACTTGCTGCCTTGTCAGGTGCCAACGAAACTTTTGATTCCGCTGATAGTGAAGCGGGAGAAAAAATCTTATTTGCTTCTGATAATCGGTGTGCAGCTGTTCTGGATTTTGTTGGTAATGATCAGACAGTATCTCTAGGTTTGAATGTTTTAAAGAAAGGGGGAGAGCTAGTTATTGTTGGTCTTCATGGAGGCGAATTAAAATATCCAATACCTGTAATCATTACAAAAGCTATTTCAATTATAGGCTCTTATACTGGTAGTTTAGGTGAGCTAAATGAGCTAGTCACTTTTGCAAAGAAAAATAATTTTTTTAACATTCCTGTAGAGATGCGTAACCTTGACGAAGCAGAACGTTCTATTTTTGACCTTGCGCAAGGAAATGTAAAGGGAAGAATTATTTTAGAAAACAATTAATACTAGTTAAATTGAAATTAATAAATATTTTAGTTTCAGATGATCCTAGACATACCTTACTGGTACATATTGGTCCACAAGGTAAATATAGAAAGTAGCAAGTGCATTTTAATCCATACAGCTATACAACATGCAGGGTGAAAATATGAATAACAAGCGTTTGTTTTACACATGCTCTTTAGTACTCGCCACTTCAGGCCTTACACTAAGTCCTTTATCTGCTGAGGCTACTGAGCTAAGATATGCTGTAGGTTTTCCGGCAGGCGTACCATTAGAGGCTGCTAGACAGTATTCAAGCGCCGTGTCTGAGTTAACTGATGACCAATATTCAGTTCGTATTTTCGAGCTCTCATTGCTTAATCATAGTGAAATGTCATCTGGTGTTGGTGATGGAATGGCGGATATTGGTTATTTACTTACGGCATATTCTCCATCAGATTACCCTTTTTCTAATCTAGCGGCTGACATGTCAATGAAGTTAGCATTGGATGATCGAGCTGAGGGTAAAGAGGGTTATTCCTATTCGGGTGCTATGCTTGAGTATATTTTGCTTAATTGCCCTGAATGTTTAGAGGAGTTTAAAGCCAACAACCAAGTCTATACTGGAGTTGTGTCCACCCCTACTTACGGTATGTTCTGTAATGACCCAGTCACCACAACTTCTGATATAGAAGGTAAACGGATTCGAATTTCAGGTGCTCCCTGGGCTAGGTGGGTTAGAAACTTTGGCGCATCTCCAGTATCTTTACCTATTGGCGAGTCATACGAAGCATTAAGCCAAGGTGTCATTGATTGCACATTGTTCTCTGCACCGGAGCTAACTAACTTCAACCTTATTGAAGTGGTCAAAAATATCAATATGGACCTACCAGGAGGGCTATTTGCTGCAGGAGGAGCAACGACGCTAAATCGAGATCGTTGGAATAGCTTTGATGCAGACACTAAGAATTCCATGTTGAAAGCAGGATCTGTGATGTCTGCATACGTTACATATCTTTACCAGGAACAGGCAAATCAAGACCTTAGTGCTGCCGAAGAGCGAGGAATAAATATTATTTCAGCAGATAATGCTCTCATTGAAGACTCTAAAGAATTTATACGGAGTGATTTAGAAACTGTTCCTTCGTATTATGCTGATGAGTATGGAATTGATCTAGAGCGCGCAGAAGAGCTGGCGGGTGTCATGTCTGATCTCATCGATAAATGGCAAGTAATTGTCTCGGACATTGATGACCCTGATCAATTAGCAGAAATTTACTGGGATGAAATTTACTCAAAGATTGATCATACTGATTATGCTGCTCAGTGATGTTTTTTTAGGTAAGGGAATTTAAATATGTCCCTCAGTTAGCTAACGAACCCCACATCTTGTGGGGTTTTGTCGTTTAAGGGGCTTATTTCTGAGGCATCATCTATGGATTAAGGTTTCTTAGCCATAGCGCATAGAGGTGTGTAAGCGATTCACTAACCACGTCTAGGCAGATTTCGATTAGATCGGCGGTAATGTCTCTTTCCACTGCAAGGGCAGCCCCCTCTGTCAGCCTTGTTGTCCGGTTAGTGATTTCGCCTAAATCTAATTCAGAGGGAGCGGCATGGAGTCCTTGTGCCACGTTATTCTGCAGATCGTAAAGCAGTAAGCGAGCCACTGACCACATCTAGGCAGATTTCGCTTAGATCGGTAATGTCTCTTTCCACTGCCAGGGCAGCAGCGTGTTGAGGTCATCATCGTAGAGGGTGGGCAGTGTCGCGAAGACATACTGCAAGTAGTCGTAAGGCGAGAGACCATTGGCTTTGGCGGTTTCGATCAGGCTGTAGATCGCCGCGCTGGTATGAGCGCCGCTCGGAGTATGGCTGAACAGCCAGTTTTTACGGCCGATTACGAACGGACGGATGGCGTTCTCCGCCGGATTGTTGTCCAGCGGGATCAGCCCATCGTCCAGGAATCGGGTCAGCCGGGGCCACTGGTTATCCAGGTAGTGCAAGGCTTTACCCAGCGCACTCTTGGGCAGCATCTGCATCAATGACTTGTTGAGCCAGGTGCGCAGTTGGTCGATTAACGGACGGCTCTTCTGTTCACGCAGCGCGTAACGCGCGTCGGGCTCAAGTGCCTTCGCCTGTTTTTCCACGCCGTACAGCTTCCGGATCTGGTTCAGCGCCCAGTCCGCTTTGCCGGTTTTGCTTTTGGGCTGCACTTTCTGGGCCTCAACGTACTTACGCCGGGCATGTACCCAGCAGCCCGCATGGGTGAGCCCATTGCGACGCACGACCTCGGCGTAGCCTTCATAGCCATCGGTGACCAAGCGGCCTGCATAGTTGCCCAGTAAGCGAACGGGCACTCGCCCCGCACGGCTGGCGTCATAATCGAACAAGACGACCTGCTGACCGGGTGGCCCACCTCGTTGCACCCACATATACGACGTCGCACTGGCGGCACGATCTGCTTCTTGATTGACCTGGAGGGTGGTCTCATCCATATGGATCAGGGGAGCGGTCAGCAGATGCTGGAGTAATGTCTCGATCAGCGGAGCTATGCGTTCTCCCGCCTGTACCATCCAGCGTGCCAGGGTGTTGCGGGGGATCTCAGCACCATGGCGGGCAAAGATCTGGCTCTGCCGATAAAGCGGTAGCGCGTCCTGGTACTTGGCGGTCGCGACATAGGCGAGCAGCGTGGCGCTGGCATTGCTCTTGGGCAACAGCTTGGCAGGCGCCGGGGCGATCTTAACGCCCTCTTCGCACGTCGGGCAGGCATATTTGTGTCGCACATGGCGGATCACCTCGATCCGGGCGGGCACCACATGCAGTTCCTCACTGACCTCTTCACCGATCACCTTTAGCGCGGTGCCATCATCGTGGCAGTGGCGAGCATGATCGGGCAGTTCATGGACGACTTCGACACGCGGGAGTTCTGGCGGTAGCGCAACACGCCCGCCGCGCGTGCGACGTTAGTAGGCGTGGCGGTCTCGCTCGTCGCGTCATCAGCAGGGGTGGTGCTCTCCGATGCGTCTTCCTCGTCCACCGCCACTTCCGCTTCATTGATAAGCAGATCCCGCTGGTCGACACGGTACTTCTCGGTGGAGGGGCCGAACTGACGCTCCAGGGCCAGCCGGAACTGCTCAAATAGCGACTGTTTGGTGGCTTCCCACTGCGCTTCTTTTTTTCCATCAACGCCAACAGCCGCGCATTTTCAGCGTCAGCAGCGGCCAGCTTGCGCTCAAGCTGGGTAACCGTCGGTGAGGAGGAGGCGGCGTCTTTCATACCGTTTAGTGTACCAAAAACGTCTCTAAAGTAGGAGAGATACAGCTAGCCAACCCGCTGAAAATCCAGCGCTTTGTGAGACTGCATAGCCTTCAGGTTATAACCATCCAGCAGCCAGTTAAGCTCTTGACCGGTTAACGTCACTGTCTCGTCCTTCAGGTGGGTGGGCCATTTAAATCGCTCACGCTCCAAGCGCTTGTACCACACCACAAAGCCGTTACGTTCCCAGAACAGCAGCTTCACTTTATCGCGCTGGCGATTACCGAACACGAACAGCGCTTGATCAAATGGGTTCAAGGCCATGGCTTCCTGAACCAGCAGTGCTAATCCATCAATTTGCTTGCGCATATCGACGGGTTCTCGGCACAGGTACACCCTCAGATCAGTGCTTGGGCGTATCATGCGACGACCTCCACCGCGACAAACCGCGGGGGACGACAACGCGGTGGCACGGAAAAACCCTGCACGATTAACCGATTTTCCCACGCCATCAGGTCGGCTAACGTCACGGCTTGAGCTTCAGCATACGCGCTTAACGGCATCTGCAACGCGGCGGCATAAGCCAGGTGCCCTAACCAAAATGCTTGAGTGGAATTGAGGTCGCGACTCATGATGATCTCCAATGCTAAAGAGACCACCAGTGTGATCAGCCAACATTAATGTGGGTAGATGGGTTTTATGGCGCTCTTACGGCGCAAGGGTAAAACTGCGCAAGGTTGCCAGAAGCATGCGTCGACGACGAACCTCTTGCAGCAACACTCTACCCTTCGCCGAACCGAGGGTATTGGATTTGTCGATCATCGACATGAACGTATTCAACACACCGAAGTTGAGCACGATTCCAAAAAAGGTGGAGCCCAATGAGAGAATCGGATAACGCAGGTGGGGGGCTGCAACAGTAGGCTATGACCGCAGCGACGGATGAGTCTTGAGCGATAAGCTGGCAGGCGAAGCACCGCCAGTACCGTCATGAACGCCGCAAGGAATACAAAGCCACTTGCAGCCTCATGAAGCACAGCCCAAGGTGAAAGAAGTCTCCAGAGCGCAAAAAGCGAAGCTGCGACACAGGCCAAAGCTAACATGCGGGCCATCGAGCTGAAACGCGGTCAGCCAAGCATTAAAAATGCCAGTCAGTAGGAGTTGAGCCAAGCTTTCGACCCACGTTGCTCCACTCACCAGAACGGCCACACCAGCGAGCAAACGGCTAGACTAGGCGCTTGCAACTGGTTCATGACTGCCGAGATGCATGGTTGACTCCACCACCCTGATATAAATCGAGCCAACCCTCACTAAGAGGTCGGCTAGATTTTCTTGAGCCTTAAGCCCACCCCGCGGACTTAGGTCCCGTCTGAAAAGTCATAAATGTTACGCTATCTCCGTTCATTGAGCAGGAGGGCGATATGACAGGCCGTTACGAGCTTTCTGATCAGCGTTGGCAGATGATCGAGAACATCATTTCTCCGCCGCAGACCATGGGACGCCCTTGCCGGGACGACCGCCAGATGCTGAACGGTATTCTGTGGATTCTTTGCTCAGGTGCGCAATGGCGCGATCTGCCGGAACGTTATGGCCCCTGGAAGACCGTCTATCAGCGCTTCCGAGAGTGGCGCGATGATGGCGTCTTCGAGCAGATGTTGACGCGCTTGCATTTACGTCTGCGTGAAGATGGTTACATGGACCTCGATACATGGATGGTGGATTCAACGTCCATTAGAGCAACTCGGTCAGCCAGTGGTGCTGGTAAAAAAGGGGATCTATAGAACCGGTAGACCATGCGCTCGGCCGCAGTCGCGGCGGGTTGACCACGAAGATACACCTACTATGCGATAGTCGAGGCTTTCCCATTACGTTTTCACTAGCAGCAGGCCAGCGTGCCGATTCGACCTTCCTGACGGGGCTTCTAGAGAAGGTTCGGTTGCCTGGACGGTCTGACGCAGCCGGTATATCGTGGCGGACAAGGGGTACGACAGTGATGCGCTACGGCACTATTGCACGCGTTACGGCATGCGGCCCATCATTCCGCAGCGCCATATGCATCGACGCCCGAAGCCTGGCCTTCCGCATCAATTTGACCGGCCGAAATATCGTCAGCGTAACGTGGTGGAGCGTCTATTTGGCTGGTTGAAGGAAAAGCGTCGGCTCATTACGCGTTACGACAAGCTGGCCAGTAGCTTCAAGGCCATGGTGACACTGGCTTCCATTGAGCAATGCATGAGAGCCAACTTTTCAGACAGAACCTAAGGAAAGTCGCCACTTATAAAAGACCCAGAGTCTTACGCCTCTTGCCCTGGCTCACTCGCACTCTGTTTAGCTTTATGTAGCGAGGTAATAAAGCGATAGAGCGCCAGCGATATGGAGCCTACAGTCCTAAATTCATAGAATAACTGCAGCACTTTGAATCATTCGGTAGAGGCAGAAGGGCAAGCATCGGTACCCTCTCTGCCTTACCTACCAAAGTGAAGCAGAGCATGGGATACCGACAACTGACCCAGACACAACGATACCAAATTTTTGCCTATCTTGAGACCGGCATCAGCCAGCGACAGATAGCCAAGGCCATTGGCGTCCACAGCAGCACCATTAGCCGCGAGATAAAGCGCAACGGGCTACCCTGTGGTTATTTGCCAAAACAGGCCCAATCGGTCAGTGATCAGCGTTGACGCACCGCCTGGAAAGTGACGAAGCGACTGCCTAGCCTGATTCGATGGGTCACTGGTCAATTGATGGACGAATGGAGCCCTCAGCAAATCAGTGGCTTCATGAACAATGCCAATGGGGTTTGCGTGAGCCATCAGTGGATCTACGAGCTTAACTGGGATGACAAGAAACACGTCGGCACATTATGGAAACGGCTCCGGCTGTCACAACAGCGGCGCTATCAGCCCAGTTCACGAGCCGCTGCTGCAACGCCAATGCGGTCAGTAAACGCTAACGCTTCTTGACGATAGGCATCTGAGTAACGGGTATAAGATTTTTTCTTCATTGGTGTTGTCGATCTTGCCATGGTTCACCTCATCGTAGCGTATTACATTCTAGAGGTGTCCACTGTTACTGGGCAGGAACATACATGTTGTGGCAAGCTTAGTAGCTCACTCACAGCTTGAAGATTATTACGTATACCTCCTATATAGCAGATCCCCAACCCTTCTGACTCCGCAGCGATCGCGATATTTTGAGCTATTAATGACACGTCTACCGTAGCAACCAGAAGCTGTTCAGTCATACTGCTAACGACGCTTTCTCCTGTCGCTTATAGTGAACGCTTCATATCGGCGCAAAAGACTAGAAAGTCGCTGCTGCTCGCCAAGTATTTTGGGCCACCAGTAAACACAACCAATTGATTGCGTAATTGCTTATCAGTGGCGTGTATGATGCTGTATGTGACTGGAGGTCGCTGCTGCTTGTCCAGAACGAACCAACTCTATGAATAACTCCTTAGGAATATCTCGTGTTTCAAATTTTCGAATTGAGCGATGAGATTGTATTAGGTTGATTAAGTTGTTCACTATTTAACACCTATCCAAGACTAAGTTTGATTTTCTTAAGTTTTATAGCTTGCTCTCAAGCTCCGGCAGGATCTCGAATAGATCACCGACCAGGCCGTAATCGGCGACCTGGAAGATCGGTGCTTCGTCGTCTTTGTTGATCGCGACGATCACCTTGGAGTCTTTCATGCCCGCCAAATGCTGGATGGCACCCGAGATACCCACGGCGATATACAGATCCGGGGCAACGATCTTGCCGGTCTGGCCGACCTGCATGTCGTTGGGTACGAAACCTGCGTCGACGGCGGCGCGGGAGGCACCAATCGCCGCGCCCAGCTTGTCGGCAATGCCATCGAGCAGCTTGAAGTTTTCGCCGTTGCCCATGCCGCGGCCGCCGGAGATCACGACCTTGGCGCCGCCCAGTTCGGGGCGGTCGGACTTCGCCAGTTCTTCTTTGACAAAACTGGACTGGCTGTTGTCGGCGACAAAATCGACCGCTTCAATCGTGGCGCTGCCGCTTTCACCGACGGCATCGAAGCCGGTGGTGCGCACGGTGATCACTTTGAGCACATCGTCGCTTTTAACCGTGGCAATGGCGTTACCGGCGTAAATCGGACGCAGGAAGGTATCGGCACTCTCGACACCCAGTACATCCGATAGCTGGCTGACGTCTTTTAGCGCAGCCAGGCGCGGCAGAACGTTTTTACCTGTGGTTGAAGCGCTGGCCAGTACGTGGCTGTAGCCATCGGCCAGTTCAACCAACAGCGCGCCCATGGGCTCGGCAAGCTGGTGGGCGTAAACAGCGTTGTCCGCCACGCGTACTTTATTAACGCCGTCGAGTTTCGCCGCAGCGTCTGCTGCCGCTTGAACGCCTTCACCGGCGACCAAAATATCAATATCGCCACCAATGGCCTGGGCGGCCGCCACGACGTGGGCGGTGGCGCCGGCCAGTTGGGCTTCGTGTAAATCGGCAAGTACCAGAATGCTCATGGCATCAGTTCCTCGTTAAAGCACTTTGTTCAAAGCACTGTGTTCAAAGTACTTTGGCTTCGTTTTTGAGTTTGTCGATCAGCTCGTCGACCGAGGCGACTTTAATGCCACCCTTGCGCTCGGCGGGGGATTCTACTTTGAGCAGGCTGACCTTGGAGGCGACGTCGATGCCATAATCGGCGGGCGTTTTCACATCCAGCGGTTTTTTCTTGGCCTTCATGATGTCGGGGAGCTTAGCGTAGCGCGGCTCATTCAAACGCAGGTCGGTAGTCACAATCGCCGGCAGTGTCAGGGCAATGGTTTGCAGACCGCCATCGATTTCACGGGTGACGTTAACCTTGTCCCCGTCCACCGCCACTTCCGAGGCGAACGTGCCCTGAGACAGGCCGGTCAGCGCAGCGAGCATTTGGCCGGTCTGGTTGTTGTCGGTGTCAATCGCCTGCTTGCCCAGAATGACCAGGCCGGGCTGCTCTTCCTCAACCACTTTGGCCAGCAGCTTAGCGACGGCCAGGGATTCGGCACGTTCGTCGGTTTCAATATGAATGGCGCGATCCGCCCCCAGCGCCAGCGCTGTACGCAGCTGCTCTTGAGCGGCTTTGGTGCCAACTGATACCGCGACCACTTCGTTGGCCACGCCCTTCTCTTTCAGGCGCACCGCCTCTTCCACGGCAATTTCGCAGAAGGGGTTCATGGCCATTTTGACATTGGTCAGATCGACGTCAGAGTGGTCCGTTTTAACACGGATTTTAACGTTGTAGTCGATGACGCGTTTCACCGCGACGAAGATTTTCATAAGCTTTTGATCCAATACTTTTAATATAAGTATCAAGTAATAGGTAATTGATTACTAAGAGCGAATACTTGATGCCGACGAAGCCCAATTCGAGTTGAGTAGGCTTTACTTAATGTTCCAAATAAGAATTTTCGTAATTAAGTTAGTTCAGTTCGTCATTATCCATGATTAGCGAAATGTTAGTTTTGATTCTGAACATCTTGCCGACACGAACGAAGAAATAGGTCAATATGCATTTATTATATTTAGTAGTTTATGCTGTCCCCCTACTACAATGCTGAGCCCGATCTAGAATGGTTTTTGCCATTGCGATTACCGGTGCATCAACCATCTGGCCATCGACCTTAAAGGCTCCTTCACCGTACTCTGCTGCTACCATGACTTTCTGTGCCCATTGCACTTGCTCCGCACTGGGAGAAAAGCCAGACTGTACCGGGCTAACCTGGTTAGGGTGAATACACAACATGCCGGAGAACCCCATGTTTCTTGCTCGCCGGGCGCGCATGAGGACAGCTTGATCATCGTCAAAAATTGGAAAAACTGTCTCAATGGGTGGTAATAATCCGGCGACTCGTGAACTCACCAGAAGCTGATACCGACATTGATCCATGATAGTCTCAGCACCTGCAGTGTTGGCTTCTATACCCAGATCCGCACTTAAATCCAGCCCGCCGTAACTCATCCGGCGAACCGCTGGAGAAGCGGCAATGTCATGGATAGCAAATAGACCTCTGGCTGTCTCAATTAGAGGTAGAACAGTTTTACCAGCACTTGCTACCTCCCTTATGTCTTCAGAAGACTCCGCTCTGGGTAGCATGATAGCAATCACTTTATCTTGCTGTTTACAAAGCGCCAGATCTTCATCAAAAAATTCTGTGTCACGGGCGTTAATACGTACATAGATACCCGGGCCATCGTGCTGCTTGAGAAAATCTTCCAGCGCTTGCCGTGCGGTTGCCTTGGCACCACTTGGCACCGCGTCTTCCAGGTCCACAATGACTGCGCCAGCGCCACTAGCCAAGGCCTTTGGTATCCGTTCCGGCCGGGAAGCCGGCACAAACAACATAGTTTTCAAATTATCGTTGGTCATTGTCAGTTACCTGCTGTCGACATCCTGTTGCTGGTTACACCACACCAACACGTTCAAACTTTTCAATCTGCTCATCGCTGTAACCTAAGGTCTGCAGTATCGGACGCGTGTTCTCCCCCATCGACGGTACGGCCGATGTCGCTTCCGCAAACCAGAGCCCGGGGGTCTTCAAAGCCGGCACTTCACCGGCTGGCGTCATTACATCAAACCAGCGATTACGCGCACTTAACTGCGGGTGCTGCCATACCTGGTGCATATCATTAACGGCAGCGTTGGCGATTCCTGCGTCATCTAGACGACTGGTCACATCAGCAAGGGCTAGCTGTGAAAACACCCCCCGGATCAGGCTGTTGAGCTCAACACGGTTGTCAGAGCGCTGGGGATTGGTGGCAAACCGCGGGTCTTCCGCAAGCTCGGGCGCCTTCATCACCAGCTCACAGAACCCCAACCATTCCCGATCATTCTGTAGACCCAGCATCACGGTGCTCCCATCCCCAACGGGAAACGGCCCGTAAGGATAGATTGTGGAATGTGAAGCACCGGCCCGTGTTGGCGCAGGGGCGCCGTTATAGCTGTAATACAAGGGGTAGCCCATCCATTCAACCAGAGATTCCAGCATGGAAATATCAATATGGCTGCCCTCCCCGGTCCGACCGCGCAGTAGCAGCGCCGACAGGATACTGGTTTGCGCAGATGTACCTGCGGCGATATCTGCCACTGAACAACCCGCCTTCACCATTCCCTCAGGTTCAGGCGTACCCGTAACAGAAAGGAAACCACTTTCGCTCTGGATCATCAGATCGTAAGCTTTTTTATCCTCATACGGTCCTCCCTTGCCATAGCCGGATATATCACAGACTGTCAGTCGCGGATATCGCGGATGCAGGTCGGAAAATGACAGCCCTAGACGATCGGTCGCCCCCGGAGCAAGGTTCTGCACAAGAACATCCGCCTCTGTCAACAACTGATGTAATATTTTCATGCCTTCGTTTTTCTTCAGGTTCAGGCACAAACTTTCCTTGGAGCGGTTGGCCCAGACAAAATGCGACGACTGACCATTCACCCGTTCATCGTACTGGCGCGCAAAGTCACCCTGTTCAGGCCTCTCGATTTTGATCACCCGGGCGCCTTGTTCTGCCAGTTGTCGAGTGCATAACGGAGCTGCCACCGCCTGTTCCAGTGCGATAACCGTTATGCCCTCAAGCGGCAGTGGGCTGTTCTTGCTGTGGTTCACAAACGCTCCTCACCTTTCCCTGTGTTGTAGAAAGCTCAAAACGAGCGTGGCAATTCCAGCAAATGCTCCGCCACATACGACAGAATCAAGTTGGTGGAAATAGGCGCCACCTGATACAGCCGGGTTTCACGGAACTTCCGCTCAACATCGTATTCGTTGGCAAATCCGAAGCCACCATGGGTCTGAAGGCATACATTGGCAGACTCCCAGGAGGCTTCCGCTGCCAGATACTTGGCCATATTGGCGCTGGCTCCGGCATTCTGCCCACTGTCGTATTCCTCACAGGCACGCCAGCGCATCAGGTCAGCCGCTTCAACGTTGATGTGCGCCTTGGCAATGGGGAACTGGATGCCCTGATTTTTCCCAATTGGGCGGCCAAAAACTTCTCGATCCCTGGCGTATTGACGGGCCTTTTCTATAAACCAGCGGCCATCCCCAATACACTCAGCTGCAATCAGCGCACGCTCGGCGTTCAGACCGTCAAGAATATAACGGAAGCCTTTGCCTTCCTCGCCGATCAGATTCTCGGCGGGAATCTCAAGGTTATCGAAGAAAAGCTCATTAGTTTCATGGTTCACCATATTGGCGATCGGCTGCACCGTAAGGCCATTGCCGATCGCTTGATGCAGATCAACAATGAAAATCGACATACCTTCCGATTTGCGCTGCACCTGATCCAGCGGAGTTGTACGTGCAAGCAGAATCATGAGGTCAGAGTGCTGGACACGAGAGATCCATACTTTCTGACCATTGACGATGTATTTTTCCCCCTTGCGCGCAGCTGTGGTTTTGATTTTGGTAGTATCAGTACCAGTGGTGGGCTCAGTTACCGCCATAGACTGCAGGCGCAGCTCCCCCGCAGCGAGTTTTGGCAGGTAATTCTGCTTCTGTTCGTCACTCCCGTGCCGTAGTAGGGTAAACATATTGTACATCTGGCCATGTACCGTTCCGGAGTTCCCCCCCGCAAGGTTGACCTCTTCCAGTATGACCGAGGCTTCCGATACGCCGAGACCCGAGCCGCCATATTCCTCGGGAATCATCGCGGCCAGCCAACCTGCACGGGTCATGGCATCAACGAACTCCTCAGGAAAAGCTTTACGTTCATCTACGCCACGCCAATAAGCGGCATCAAACTCCGCGCACAAACCGCGGACACCCTCACGGATGTCTTCATACTTTTTCATGGATGGGCTGGTCATTTAATCGATCTCCTCGAATTCAATTTCTGCTTCATGGGCCGGGCCATCTTCGTTGGCAGCCCATAGTATGGCTTTGCAGTCACCGCTGAGCCGACCTTCCACTTTGAAAGACTTGTTCACCGTTAAAGGTCGTAACCCTCTGTAGGCCAAGCGCACCAATGCGTGGCCCGGATTCGCATCCAGAAAAGCCTGCACCATCAGCGTCGCAATCAGCGGGCCGTGCACCACCAGGCCCGGGTAACCCTCTACGCCGGTGGCATAAGGCTGGTCGTAATGAATGCGATGGCCGTTAAACGTTACGGCGGAATAGCGGAACAGGAGCAATGGCGAGGGCGTAATTCCTGTACTCCACTGGGCCTCTTCCACAGGTTTGTCCAACGACAGTTTCGGGGGTGCTGGCGCTTTATATACGATGTCCTGCTCTTCGCTGAGGCACAGTTCACCGTTCTGACGGTATTGATGCTCGACGGTCACAAACAGCAACTTGCCAGAGCGGCCGGTTTTTTCAGTGACTGACTTGATGCTGGACTGACGCGCGGCGCGCAGGCCTACAAGAAGTGGTCGATGAAACTCCACGCGGCCACCGGCCCACATGCGCGTGTTGCCTTCAGACTTTGGCAAAAACTCGCCGGGCGCTATATGACCGTCCGGCCCGGTACCAGAAGGAGGTACCGGGATCTGAAAAAACGCCCAGTGCCAAAGCGGGGGCAACACCTCGCCCTCTTGCGGAAATGGCCGTGCCAACATGGCTGCAATGCAGCTGGCAAGCGAAGTATCAAGCGCATCCACACAGGATTCCTGCCTACCAATCCAGTCTTCAGGTGCTCTATCCATTTACGCTGCCTCTATCAATAGCTACTCTAGGTTTTTAATTTTGGTAAGAATGCCGGTATATCATGGGTGTGGGAATTCGATTTTCCTCAAGGGTGCGTTTGGTTTCCATGAACACCCCCGTGGTTTAGACTGACAATCCCTTAGTTAGCTTGCTGCCGATGCCCCATTATGCATTTTGATATTCCTGATTTACGTCTGTTCATTCATGTTGCGGAAGCTAACAGCCTGACCGGCGGTGCCAGAAGGGCCAGTCTCTCAACCGCTGCCGCCAGCATGCGCATCAAAGCTTTTGAAGGCCAATTAGGGAGCCGTCTGTTTTACCGGGACAGTCAGGGGGTAGAGCTGACACCCGCTGGTCACGACCTGCTGGTGCATGCCAGGGCTATCATGCGTCAGGTGGATTACATCAAGGACGAATTTTCCCAATACGCTGAGGGCCAGTCTGGCCATATCCGCATATTCGCCAACACCACTGCCGTAAGTGATTTCATGCCGGATGTGCTCGCGCGCTTTCTGGTCAACCGTCCGGGTGTGACTATTGATCTGCAGGAACGGCTGACCCATGACATAATCCGCGGAGTTATTGATGGCTCGACCGATATGGGGGTAGTAGCGGGTCCGGTGAAGGCAAACAAAAAACTCGATGTTATTCCTTTCAATGTTGACCGCCTGGTGGTTGTGACTCCAAAAGGTCACGAATTGGCAGCGCGCAAAACCATCTCGTTCCGGGAAACTCTCGACTACCCCCACATAGGTTTGCGGGAGGGCAGTACGCTGTTTAACTTTCTAAAAGGACAGGCCAGCGAAACTGGAGCAATTCTACAGATGCGCATTCAGGTATTCGGCTTTGAGTCAGCCTGTCGAATGGTCAGCCGCGGCGTGGGGATTGGTATTTTGCCCTGCTCTATTGCACGCCGTTATGAGAGCTTTATGGATATCACCATTATCGATCTGGAAGACGACTGGGCGGAACGCGAGCGGAGCCTGATTGTTCGCGAACTCAATGCTTTACCCAGGTGCGGAAAGGAACTGGTGGAGGAAATTCGTTCTCAGATCAACCTCAAGGCCACACTCTGAGCGAAGTTCATCCCACTGATCGGATTCAAGCTGTTTTAACACCGATTCCAAAGTCTCCCCAAAGCTTCCTCGTACTCAGCTTTCATTCGCTCTACAATCTCGACAACAGGCGGCAGATCATTTATCACCGCTACTCCCTGTCCTGCGCCCCAGATATCCTTCCAGGCCTTGGCTTTGGAACGACCATCTTTGAAACTCATAGTCCCCTTGTCACCTACAGGCAAATCGTCCGGATCCAGGCCGGTACGTCTAATACTCTCTTTCAGATAGTTGCCGTGCACCCCCGAAAAGTAGTTGCTGTAGACAATATCTGAGGCCCCAGAGGTGACGAGGCAGGTCTTGTAATCGTCGTTTGCATTGGCTTCCCTGGAAGCAATGAAGCGGGTGCCTACATAGGCAAAATCAGCGCCCATAGCCTGAGCTGCCAATACCGAGCTGCCGGTAGCAATAGATCCTGCCAATACAAGAGGGCCAGCAAAGTGTGAGCGAACTTCGCCAAGCAGGGCGAAAGGCGACAGGGTACCTGCGTGGCCACCAGCTCCCGCCGCGACCAGGATCAGACCATCAACGCCGGCCTCAAGGGCCTTCATAGCATGACGCAGGTTGATAACATCGTGAAGAATGATGCCACCATAGCCGTGCACTTCATCTACGATTTCCTTAACCGGCGCCCGCAAGGACGAAATAATAATGGGGACCTTGTGTCTAACGCAGGTTTCCACATCCTGTTCCAGACGCACGTTGGATGAGTGGCAAATCTGATTGACGGCAATCGGGCCAATGGACCTGTCCGGGTTAGCCACTTTGAAACTGTCCAGTTCCTCGTACATCATCGTCAACCATTCATCTAAAAGTTCTGGATGCCGGGCATTCAGGGCCGGGAAAGAGCCGACAATACCAGCCTTGCATTCTGCCATTACCAGCTCCGGATAACTGACAGTGAACATGGGAGATGAAATCACCGGCAGGGCCAGGTTCTGCAGGGCTTGCGGAATTCTGTTGCTCATAGTATCTCCAACCTATTGACAGGTGAGGCGGTTTGAAATCAGGCCGCTTTTTAGGATCGATATACCGGATTGACCGCTCTAAACCATTTATCGATTTGTTTGATTAGCTCCAGTCCCTAGTACGTCCATTGGCACCCTCAATAACCGAATATTTATCTACAAACCACACCTTATAGACACCTTGAAAGCGGCCAAATGCGTTTGCAGTATTGATGACTTGTTGTTCACTGAGTGTCGCGTTGCCGTCATACCATACAAAGGCCACCACATAGGATTTGCGTTCAATTTCCACACCAGCGATGTAGGCAACCCTCACTGCGGGTATAGCTTTCAGAACTGCTTCGAAGTCAGATAGGCTGATCAGAAAACCGCACAGGCGCATGGTATCTCCCATGCAGGATTCATATATCAGGATGCTGTCTGGTCGCAAGTACCCCAGGTCACGGGGTCGCTAAAAGCCCTCGTCAGTAGAGGTCTTTTCTTTGGTTTGCGGGTTGTTCACATAAATGATAATTGGCTCCGATTACTACGGCCTAATTCGCTGCGATGCCGCCTCGCTTCAGAATAAGCATGTCAGAAACGCCGTCCTGAACGACCTCATCATGCTGATTTACCAACTGGAGTCGCCGGTTGACACGCCCCACGCGTTTGCTGGTGCCCTCTTCAAAATCAAGGATTGATAGCTTCAGCCGAAGGGTCATGCCGACAGTAATGGGCTGGACGAATTTCCATTCACTAATTGACATCATCGCCACCGCTGATTTCTCGAACACACCCAGGGAGTGCATCATGCCGGTAGCAACCGCAATGCCGAAAGCGCCGTGAACAAGGCGCTCTCCATAACGGGTTTTGCTAGCAAATTCTTGATCGCAATGAACCGGATTCCAGTCACCCGAGAGCATGGAGAACATAGTCATATCCGTTTCTGTTATGGTTCGTCCTGTGCTCTCAAACACTTCGCCTGATTTAAGGTCTTCAAAATACAATGAGTTATCCATATTATTTCCTTCGCTTATCAGGCGCGCTCGAAGATCGCAGCGACACCCTGTCCGCCACCCACACACATGGTTTCAAGACCATAACGGCAGTCCCGCCGTTGCATTTCATGCAACAGGCTGGTCATGATGCGAACCCCCGTTGCGCCGATGGGGTGGCCCAGGGAAATACCTGAACCATTCACGTTGAGCCGGTCGTGATCGTCCCAGCCCCACTCTTTCAGGACCGACAGCACTTGACAGGCAAAAGCTTCGTTGACTTCAACCAGGCCCATATCGTTGAAGCCCAGACCGGTTTTCCGGAACAGTTTTTCCACCGCCGGCACCGGCCCAATACCCATCGTGGCTGGGTGGCAACCCACCGCTGACCAACCCACCATAAACGCCATCGGGTCTAGGTTCAGTTCCACCAGCTTGTCTTCAGACACAATCAGGCAAGCTGCTGCGGCATCACTTTGTTGACTGGCGTTGCCCGCTGTCACGGTGCCACCCTTGATGATAGGACGTAGTGCCCCGAGCGTGTCCATTGTTGTGGTAGGACGAACACCTTCATCCCGAAAAAATATCTCCGGGTCACCCTTACGTTGGGGAATGGAAGTCTCCACCACTTCGCTGTTAAATCGCCCGCCCTCCCAGGCTGCAGCAGCCCGTTGGTGGCTGCGCATGGCATAGGCATCCGCCTCTTCCCGGGAGATCTGATATTTTGTGGCTAAGTTTTCAGCGGTCTCGATCATGCCAGAGATGTAACCAAACCGGTCTTCGGGCTGCGAGCGCTCCCTACCACGATCAAGCCGGTCGTGCATGGTAAAAGAGCCAGCTTTCTTGCCCCAGCGCACATCGTTGGAGTAGTACTCGATGTTACTCATACTCTCGACACCACCTGCGACCACCACGTCACAAGCGCCGGACTCGACCATCATCACCGCGTTAATAATAGCCTGCAGGCCACCGCCACAGCGACGGTCCAGCTGCATGCCCGGCACATGATCAGGCAAGCCCGCCTGCAATGCGGCCCATCGGCCCACACAGGGCACTTCGCTGTTGGCGTAAGATTGCGCCACCACAACATCCTCAATCAATGCAGGATCTATTGCGGAGCGTCTGATGGTTTCCTTAACCACTGTTGCAATAAGATCTTCAACCGATACCGGCCTTAATGCCCTGCCAAACGCTCCTACGCCGGTGCGTACCGGAGTAACAATGGCTGCTCGTCGTTGTTGCATGATGTCACCTCAAGGAGTTGCATTTTGGTCGCGCTCGGTCGCCATCTTTCTCAGCTTTGCGCGCTGAATCTTGGTGCCGTTTGCGCTTTCAGTAACGGGAAATGCGTCCAGGAACCAGACTCGCGCTGGCACCTTGAAAGGAGCTATGGTGTTCTTGAGCCAGGCACGGATGCTCTCAGCATCAATATCAGCACCCGGTTCCACGATAACAAATGCCACACAAGCAGGTTTGCTATCCACATTAGCACCGATGACCTGAGCTTCGGCAACACCTGGGCAGTCCCTCAGTACGTCTTCAATTTCTGCCGGGTTTACCAGAAAACCACTAAGGCGTATCGCATCACCGGCCCGGGTCTGATAGACGAAAGAACCATCCCGGCAAAGGTAGCCGATATCCCCGGTTGAGAAGAAGCCCTCGTTATCGACTGCTGCGGAGGTCGCTTCCGGGTTGTTGAAATAGCAAGAAAAGTTACCTTCCGCGCGAATTTCCAGAACACCGCTTTGCTCCTGCCCCACTAATTCCCCGGTCTCGGTGTGGCGAACTCTCAACTGTGCTTCCGGGTCGGCAGGAAAACCACCACCTTTACAGCGCTCTTGCACTTCTCCATGCACAGATTGGATTGAAAAAAGTGCCTGAACTTCACTAGAGCCATATACTCCCGACAACGGGACACCCCGGGCATCTGCTTGCCTAGCGAGTTCCTCGGCGCCGGTCTGGAACGCCGCAAAGCCACATATTCTGAGACTGTCGAACCTGGCATTTTCGGACATTGCTTCCAGGATGCGCCAATACATCTCGTCGCTGCCAAACAGATGGGTCAACTTATGCTTGTGGATCATTTCTACCGCGGGTTCCCCGTCAAAGGTCTCCATCACTGCTATGGGCGTGCCTGCTGCCAGTGCAGCCATCACCGGCACCAGCCCAAAGGTTCCGCAGAAAGGCAGCGGTGCGAGCAGGCTCGCACCCGGCTTATCGAACTGGAATGCCTTAGCTACGCGGTCTGCGTGGCTGGCAAGTGAGCGCTGGGTATGCACCACCAGTTTGGGCAGTTTGGTGGTACCCGAAGTGGTGAACAGCATGGCGAGGTCGCTCTCGCTGGAGTTATCAGCAACGCCCGGCGCATCAAGGGTATCGAGCTCCGGGAACGGCAGCGATGAACACCCGGCTAACTGCGGCAGATCTGCTAACTGATCAAGTACGGCAATGGTTTCAAGACCCGGCACAGCTTCCGGCTCAAGCTCTTCCAGCAACGCATGAAAATCGATCTTGCGAAAGCGGGGTTGCATGATCAGCATTTGAGCACCGGAAGCAGAAAGAATATGCTGCAGTTCCGCCGTACGGTAACGGGTATTGACCGCCACCAATATCGCACCCAGACGGGACAAACCCAGCATCAGTGCCAGCCACTCGGGCCGGTTGACCAGCCATACCGCCACCCGGTCGCCGCAGCCAATGCCCTGCCCTTGCAGCCAATAAGCTGCTGAGCAACCCATCTGGTCGAGCTCGGCATAGCTGATACGGCGATCACCGACCAACAAGGCACAGGATTCTGGCGTCTGCTCCAGATGTCTTGCTACCAAGGTGGCCAAGGTCAGCTTCTTCGACATCAGTAGAGCTCCATCAATTTCTTGTTATCACTCAGCTCCGATGGCTGGCCTTCCCACGTCATCTGGCCGGATTTCATGACCACCACACGGTCAGAGATTTTCAGTGCTTCCTTGACGTTCTGCTCCACCAACAGGATCGACATCCCGGTCTTCTTCTGCAATTCGCGGATCGGGCCGCAAAGATCCTGAAACAGCTTTGGCGCCAGGCCGATGGAGGGCTCATCCATCAGCAGGCAGCGTGGACGGCTGAGCAGAGCCCGGCCAATTGAGACCATCTGCTGTTGGCCACCTGACAGGTTGCCGGCTCGAGTCTGGTAGAATTTTTTCATTACCGGCAAAATCGACATCACCCAATCAATTCTGTCGGACCGCTCTTTTTCCGGCACACCGGCTGCCCACATGCCCAGGCTCATGGTTTCTTCCACGGTCATGCCGGGGAATACTCCCCGGCCTTCCGGCACCATGGACATACCCGCCATGGTCATGGCCCGAGGTTCGGTAACTGCCGGTTTACCATTGAACAGAATGCGGCCGCCTTCGTGGGGCACCAGACCGAATATGGATTTAAGCAGGGTCGATTTGCCTGCGCCGTTATGGCCGATCAGGCACAGCACTTCATTGTCGTTAACGTGAACATTGATGTCCGTCAGCACGGGGCGGCCGCCATAACCGACCACCAGATTCTCAACCTGGAGTACTTTGTCTGCCATGGTTATCTCTCCCCGAAGTAAATGGCGGCGAGGGCCGGATCGTTCAGGATGGTTTCCGGCTCGCCGTCAGCCAGTAATTTGCCCTGATCCAGGAACGCAATGCGGTCCGAAATGTTCACCACAATGTCCAGGTTATGCTCGATGATACATACAGTAATACCCTCCTTGACCTCTTCACGGAGCAACTGCAGGAACAGGTTATAAGAGTTGGGATCGAGCCCGGATGCAGGCTCGTCCAGCAGCCACAAACGTGAATCCGTCGCCATGATACGGGCGAGACTCAGGAACTTGCGTTCTGCATAGGCCAGATCAAGCGCACGGGTATAGCGTTTTTCCACCAGCCCGGTTCTCTCAAGAATCTGGCTGACTTTATCGTACCGCTTGGCTTTACGTGACTTTTTACCAGGCTGCCAGAGCCAGGAACCGGGCTCCATCATGGTCAAGATATTTTCTTCCACTGTCATCTGAGTAAATAACCGCAGATCCTGAAAGGTTCTGGCAATCCCTTGTCTGGCAATCTTCCAGGGTGATTTGCCAATCACAGACTCGCCCTGCCATCGCACGTCGCCTTCTGAGGGTGGAATATGCCCGGTAATCATATTGAACAAAGTAGTTTTGCCGGCTCCGTTCGGGCCCACAAGAGTCGTTATGATGCCGGCACGCAAATTCAGCGTCACATCATTAATAGCCTGTAGACCACCAAAGTTCTTACTCAGATGGCTGATCTCCAACAGCACGTCCTGATCATCCGTAGAGCCGGTAAAGCCAGACCCGGGAACAAGCTTTACAGCCTTCTGAGCTGTACTGAGGGATTCGCTCATTTGTTACCTCCCGGGTGTGAACTCACAATGCCACCAGGACGGAAGATCATCAGCAACACCATAGCTATGCCGTACACCATCTGTTGAATGGATCCGATTTCAGTCTGAGGCAGGAATGTCAAGTATGTCAGGGCACTGGGCATCAGCATGAGCAATGCAGCACCCAACAGCGGTCCTAATATAGTCGCGGTGCCACCGATAATGACCATCGCCATCACCAGTACCGAAGTGTCGAGCATGAAACTCTCGACATTGATAAAACTCATGTAAAAGGCATAAAGCGCCCCGGCGACTGCTGCCAGCGCTGAAGAAAGCACCACGGAAAGCGTCTTGATTACTGTAATGTTCTTGCCGGAAGCCAACGCGGCGGATTCACTGTCACGGATAGCCTTCAGGCTGCGGCCAAAGCTGGTGTGAACCAGAGTTCGGATGATAACGATAATAATCGTCAGGCAGATCAGGGACATCAGCAGGAACTGCCAGGGTTGATAGACCGGGTAACCGAACAGTTCCACAGCGGGAATCCCGATTACCCCGCCAATACCCCCGGTAAAGCTTTTCCACTCCGAGAACAGAGTAACGGCCAACACTTGCAGCCCGAGAGAAGCAGCCACAAAGTATTCCCCTCGCACCCGCAGAGCAGGTAACGCAAGCAGCAGGGAGGTTATTGCGGCCGCCGCCATAGCAACGGGTACGGCCACAAAAAACTCCGGAGTCACATTCATAGCAACCAGAGCTGCGGTATAGCCGCCAATCCCGAAAAACACAGCGTGGGCGAGAGAGAAAATACCGGCGTAACCGATAATGAAATTCAGTGTGGTCGAGAGGATCGCGTAAACCGAGATCAGGACCAGCAGATTTAATATATAAGCTGTCATGTCAGCGCCTCACGAAACCGTAGCCCGTCCAAAGAAACCGGACGGTTTGAAGATGATAAAAAAGAAAAGAATCGCGAAGGTAATGGCTTCGCTCCACTGGGTGCCCAACTTCCACATCGCCAGGTTCTCTGCCACACCGATCAGCAGCCCAGCACAAGCCGCACCACGGAGACTGCCAATGCCACCAACAATGGTGGCCGCCAGACTGATCAACATGACGTGGTGGCCGACTGCCGGATTGATTCCGGTACCGGCAGCGGTAAAGATGGCGCCCGGCACCACCAGCAGTGAGCCAAGGGCAAATGCATAGGTGGAGAGTCGCCGGGGGCTGAGGCCGAACGTGCGCACCAGTTCCGGATTCTCACTCAGAGCCCGCAATCCCTTGCCGACAAAGGTACGTGTCAGGAAGAAATGTAACGCCGCGAAGCAAGCAATGGCACACATAATGGCCAGCCCGTTCAATGGCGAGAGATAGAGCCCAGGGACCACTTCCACAGAATTACTTAAGGGGGTGGGAACAGACATGAAACCGCGCCCGAACACACTGCCCAGCAGGTTCTGTACGACGATACCAATACCAAAAGAGGCCACGAACACTGTAAAAAATGAGCCCTCATGGCGCTGGATCGGTGCGTACATGAAACGATCCAGTAGCACACCGAACACCACCGCACTAGTGGCCGCCACTGCGACCGCAAAGATCCAGTGCAGCCCAAGACCCACCAACGCGAAGTGGAATAGGTAGGCAGCAATGGCGAATGTGGCACCGTGGGCAAAATGGAATATCTTGGTAGAACCAAAAATCAACGAAAAACCGGCTGCGGTGAGGGCGTAGATCGCCCCCACCTGCAAACCGTTGACCAAGAGTTGCAGAAATAGCATGACAGCTCCTTATTCCGCAGTCTTGACTGAGACCACTTTACCGCTGCCGGAACCGTCCACCTCAAGAACTTGGATAGGTGCTAGCAGAGTGCCATTCTCCTGAAAGGAGACCGTGCCACCGACTAGCTCGAAGGTATTAGTTGCCTTTCGCTCGGCCAGCAGGTTGGCGCCCGTAAGCTCTTTGTCCTGTTCTTCCAGAGCCTGAGCAAGTAGCCCAAAGACCCTTACGGCATTGTAGTAGTTGGCAATATAGGAGGTTGGATTCTTACCATGCTCAGCTTTGTAGTCGTCCACAAAACGTTTGGTGATTGGGTCGTCAGAGGCCCACTCAAAACTCTGAGTGGTAAATAACGCTCCCTGGGCCTCTTCCTGATCCTGAAGCTCAGGCACCGAGAACGCTGAGTAACTGGCAATTTGTGCTTTAACTCCATTGTCTCTCAGCTGTTTAACGATCTGCAATTGCTGAGAGCCGTAGGAAGCCACATAGACCACATCCGGATTGTCACTACGAACACGCGCGGCTAACCCGCTAAACTGCTGAGCCGAAGCCGCAATGGAGTGAGACTCCACAAGCTCAGCACCCAGTGAGGGCAACATTTCCTCTAGCTCATCCCGAATCGATTCGCCAAGCGGATCATCCACGTACACTAACGTAAACCGCTCATGACCAAGATCATTGACAGCATACTTGGCCAAAGCCCCTACTTCGTTGTTCGCTAATGGTATAACGTTCCAGAAATATTCGCCCAGTTCCGCCAGGTCAGGGCCAACTCCACCACCGTTTACGGCCACAGTCTGGCTACGCTGGGCCAATGTGGAAATCGCTTTTGAAACGCCAGTGAAGGCGGAAAGCACGTAAGGAACGCTCTCCACATTAACAAGCTTGTTCATTGCGACGACCCCTTGCTGTGGCAAGGCCTGACTATCCTCATAAAGAATGTTCAGGTTCTCCGATAATAAGCCATCCTCATTGATATGCTTGGCCGCCAAATCTGCGCCAGACATGAATATGTCACCGTAAGTGGCATTTGGCCCACTGAGCGGAAAGACCGCGCCGATTTCGATGTCATCCGCTTGTACTGAAGCAGCAGAAGCAATCCCCACGGCAAAAGCAATCGACGATATAGTCTGACGTAACATAATATTTTTCCTCAACGTTGTTATTGTCTAAGTACCTGATCTAAAGTTTTCGTGTAATATCCATGCCAGGATTTCTGACACGGACAGAACCATGGAAAAACGCTTCGTTGCCCCTCTCACTGAACCTGAACAACAGACGCTGACCTCCG